>CAZYHO010000770.1:0-2047 GCA_964647495.1 uncultured Akkermansia sp.
GCATTCCCGCCAATAGAGATGCTGGCGCGCAACAGCCGACGCCGCAGCCTGCGCCCGACTACTCCGCGCCTGCCAACGCACCCTATATTGTAGAGCAGGTGGTGGTGAAGACTCCGGCCGGGCACACGCTTGCCGGAACATTGACACTTCCCAAGGGAGCGAGCCCCGCGCAGGCTGTGGGTGCAGTCGTCACTATCACAGGATCTGGCCCCCAGGACCGCGACGGGGCCATCGGTTTGCCGGGATTCCGGCCCTTCCGCCAGATCGCCGATGCGCTGGCGCGCTGTGGGATCGCCTCGCTGCGCATGGACGACCGAGGCACTGGGGCATCGGGCGGCACGTTCAAGGGTGCGACCAGCGCCGACTTTGCCGAGGATGTGCGCGCCGGACTCGCGTATCTGCGCACGCGATCCGAGGTCCGGGCCGACCGGCTTGGAGTGCTTGGCCACAGCGAGGGTGCCGTGATTGCGCCGATGGTGGCCGAGAAGGAACCCACGTTGCGCGCCATCGTCCTGCTCGCAGGCGTCGCAGAGCCGGCACGCAGCGCACTTCACTTCCAGATCAAGAACGGTTACGAGCACGACAAAACGCTCACGCCCGACAAGCGCGACTCACTCATCGCCGCCATCCCCGCGAAAATCGACGAGATGATGGCGGCTGACGCCTGGATGAAGTTCTTTCTTGCGTATGATCCCGCCACCACCATGCGCCGTGTGAAGACGCCGGTGCTGATCCTCACCGGATCGCGCGACCAACAAGCAGTACCCGGCCAGGTGGCGTTGCAGGAAGCCGCGTTCAAGGCGGGCGGCAATGCGGATGTGACCGCGCGCGTGCTGCCAGATCTCAATCATCTGCTTGTGTATGACACCGATGGCTTCCCGCAAAACTATGCGAAGCTCCCGCCGCCGATCATGATGCAAACCGAGGCAGTGGCGATGATAGCTGACTGGCTCGCGCATCGTCTCCAGTGATGCGGAGATGGAGAGGGGCCAGACCCTCTGTGGTGCTCCGAGCAGATTTGTTCGCACCAGGCATTCGCGCTTTCCGTCTCGGGCGTCTTCCGGGAATCGGCGGTCTCCTATGGCGCTCGGCCCCCAGGTTTCATCTTTCGTTTCGGGCAGGGCGAGGCCATACTGGCGAGGCATTGTGAAAGCCAGGATCCATGAACCGGCGGTCCGGTCGATGGCCGCCCGAGGGCGGTTCACGCGACGCGCCGTGGCGAGTCTGTGTGTTCTGCTGGTTGTCGCGTGCGGACCGTGTGGCGTGGATGCCATGGCCGCGGAGCCTCAGGGCGCTGCGGAGGCCATCGAGTTCCATGTTTCGCCGCGCGGCGACGATGCGTGGTCGGGCCGGCAGCCGGATCCGGCGGACGGCGATGGTCCGTTCGCCACGGTGGAGCGGGCGCGAGAGGCGGTCCGCGCGGTGCTGAAGACGCGGAGGGAGGGGCAGGCGGTGCGTGTCGTGCTGCGCGGGGGGATGTATCATCTGGATGCGCCGCTCGATTTCGGGCCTGAGGATTCGGGATCCGGGGAGGCGCCTGTGGTTTACCGGGCGGCTGACGGGGAGAAAGTCATCCTGAGCGGCGGCCGCCGCCTCGAAGGTGGTTCGTGGGGAGAAATCAACGGTCACAAGGCGTGGACCGTGGACATCCCGGAGGTGAAGGCGGGAGGCTGGCGCTTCAGGCAGCTTTTCGTCAACGGGGAGCGCCGGCCACGAACGCGTCTGCCGAAACAAGGCGAGTACACGATCGAATCGCTGCCCGGCTACACGGGGGATTTTCTGAGAAGCCCCACGAGGGAGTTCATTTATGCACCCGGGGACATCGTTCCGACCTGGCGCCATTTGCGCGACGTGGAAGTGGTGGCCATCACGCGGTGGCTCGACAACCGGCTGCCGATCGAACGCGTGGATGGCGGGTCGCGCACGGTGGTTTTCGATCGTCCGAGTCTTTTCGCTCTGCTCTCCTCCGCACCTTATGGTGACGAATCCCAACGCCCGTCGAATTACTGGGTGGAGAATGTCTTCGAGGCGCTGGATACTCCCGGGC
>CAZYHO010000771.1:0-2047 GCA_964647495.1 uncultured Akkermansia sp.
TCACGCCCCACCCCGAAGCTGCGCGTCCAGCAACAATGTCCGAAAGCAAGTGGCTGACCTCTGGCCTCTGATCTCTGGCTTGGGTGGGACGCGAGCCTCCGGGCGCGTCAGCGGTTGCCGTGTGCAGGAGATGGCCCGGTTTCCGATTCTCCCGAGGCGTCCGAGCAGGAGGCGAAGGGGCTATTCGAGTGGGTGTCCCGGATTTACCAGCAACCGCGAGAATTGGTAAAGGGCGAAGCCGGTGGGAGCGCTGTTTGCTTGAGGGCTGGCCTATGGGGCCTATGAGCTATAGGCCCCATGGGGCTCATAGGGCCTATACGCCTATGGGCCCTATACGCCTATGGGCCCTATACGCCTATGGGCCCTATACGCCATGGGGCCTATAGGCCCATGAGTCCCATGCTCACTTTTTCTTCGCCGCAGCCCGTTTTTCCTCGATAGCGGCCTGGGCGGCGGCGAGTCTGGCGACGGGGACTCGGAAGGGGGAGCAGCTTACGTAGGCGAGGCCGACTTTGTGGAAGAATTTGACGGAGTCGGGGTCGCCGCCGTGTTCGCCGCAGATGCCGAGTTTGATGTCGGGGCGTGTGGCGCGGCCTTTGTCGATGGCGATTTTGACGAGTTGGCCGACGCCGGTGGCGTCGAGCGTGGCGAAGGGATTTTTCTTGAAGATTTCGGCCTCGGTGTACGGCATGAGGAAGTTCCCCATGTCGTCGCGGCTGATGCCGAGGGCGGTCTGGGTGAGGTCATTGGTGCCGAAGCTGAAGAACTCGGCGGATTCGGCGATCTCGTCGGCAGTGAGCGCGCCGCGGGGGACTTCGATCATGGTGCCGACCTGGTAGCTGAGTTTGATTTTCTTTTCCTTCTGCACCTCGGCGGCGACGCGGTGAATGACGGCGACCTGGAGGTCGAGTTCTTTTTTGAATCCGACGAGCGGGACCATGACCTCGGGTTTCACCTTGATGCCTTTTTTCTGGACTTCGGCGGCGGCTTCGAAGATGGCGCGTGCCTGGGTTTCGGTGATTTCGGGATAGGCGATGCCGAGGCGGCAGCCGCGGTGGCCGAGCATCGGGTTGAATTCGTGGAGGGCGGCGACGCGGGCGGCGACCTTTTCCTTGGACACGCCGAGTTTCTTGGCGAGTTCGGCCTGTGCCTTGTCGTCGTGCGGGACGAATTCGTGGAGCGGGGGATCGAGGAGGCGGATGGTGGCGGGCAGGCCTTTGAGTGCCTTGAAGATGCCAATGAAGTCTTCGCGCTGGTAGGGGAGGATTTTCTTGAGCGCGGCGCGGCGGCCTTCCTCGGTTTCGGCGAGGATCATTTCGCGGACGGCGTCGATGCGGTCGCCCTCGAAGAACATGTGCTCGGTGCGGGTGAGGCCGATGCCCTGGGCGCCGAAAGCGATGGCGTTGAGCGTTTGCTCGGGGTTGTCGGCGTTGGTGCGGACGGCGAGGCGTGTGGCCTTGGCGCACCAAGCCATGAGTTGCTGGAAGCTTTTGAACTTCTCGGTTTTTTGCGCGGCCTTGTCGCCGTGGATGGTGCCTGTGATAATTTCGGAGGGCGAGGTTTTGATCTGGCCGCCGTAGACGGTGCCGCTGGTGCCGTCGATGCTGAGGAAATCGCCTTCCTTGAATTTCTGGCCGGAGATGGTGACGGTCTTTTTGTCGTAATCGATGAGCACGGCGCTGGCGCCGCAGATACAGACTTTGCCCATCTGGCGGGCGACGAGCGCGGCGTGTGAGGAGACACCGCCTTTGGCGGTGAGAATGCCTTCGGCGGCGATCATGCCGCGAAGATCCTCGGGTGATGTTTCGTTGCGGACGAGGAGGACTTTTTCGCCCTTGTCCGCGGCGGCAGCGGCGCGGTCGGCGTTGAGATAGATTTTGCCGGAGGCGGCGCCGGGGCCGGCGGGCAGGCCGGTGGCCAGCGCTTTCGCTTTCTTGACTTCGGCAGGGTCGAAGATGGGCGCCAGCAGTTGGTCGAGCTGATCGGCCGGGTTGCGCAGGATGGCAGTCTCCCAGTCGATGAGCTTTTCCTTGACCATGTCCATGCT
>CAZYHO010000772.1:0-2045 GCA_964647495.1 uncultured Akkermansia sp.
TGCCAGACGAAGGACGGGGCGAGATCGAAGCCGTCCTTGAAGAAGCTGTCCTGATAGTCCCGCCAGGTGGCGGCGATGCCGGCGCTCCATTGTTTCGCCTCGTAGCGCAGGTCGAAGAACGCGGCGGCTTCGGAAAAGTCCTCGTCGCCGGCTCCCGTGCCGTAGTAGCCGCCCAGATTGAGCACCCATTCGTTGGAAAGCGCGATCTCCGCCTCCGCCTGCACGTCGATCAGGTCGTCCGCGAGCTTGAAACCACGGTGGATGTATTCCGTGCGGTAGCCCGTGACGACTTCGATCCCGATCGGGATGTCGTCCTTCGCCTCTCCGGCAAGGCAGGGGGCGATCGTGGCAAGGAAGGCGACAAGGCGTCTCATGCCGCGACGATGGCGATCCCCGTGCCGGGCGGCAAGAGCGGGGTTGGGGCGGGAGCCGCCTTGGACTGCGGAGACTCGTCCTGCCCGTTACCCACATCTTTCGAAGCCGGCCAAATCGCGCTGGTACTAAACGACCGTTTATATCAGGTTCGCGGATGGACCTCGATTTTCCCTCCGGGCAAGCCGCCCTCTCTTGGGCTGGAACCGAATTCGCAACGCTGGATTGCGGTGACACGCGCCGCAAGCGACGCTTCCTGCGCGTGGCATCCGACTTCATCCGCAACCCCTCCGCCGCCGTGCCCGCCGCTTGCGGCGGCTGGGCCGGCGCCAAGGCCTGTTACCGGCTCTTCGACCAGCCGGAGGTCAACAGCGGGGCCATCCTCGCCGCCCACCGCGCCGCCATGCTCGAGCGGCTGCGGGCCGCGGGCGACAGCGCCCCGCTGCTCGTCGTCCAGGACACCACCGCGCTCAACTACGACAACCGCCGTGGCACGCAAGGCCTCGGCCCCACCGGCGGGCATGGCGCGGGCAAATCCCCCGGGCTCTTCGTCCACGGGCAGCTCGTGGTCGGCGCGGACGGCGCGGTCCACGGCCTGGCCGGAGCGTTGATTTACGCCCGCCAGCCCCGCGCCGCCGGCGAGCCCGCCGGCAAGCGCAACCGCCAGCCCCTGGAAGAAAAGGAAAGCCACCGCTGGGTCGCCGGCTGGCAGGAAGCGCAGCGGCTGTGGGAGGAACTCGGCGGCACGCGCCGCGTCCTGTCGGTCGCCGACCGCGAGGCCGACATCTACGAACTGCTCGCCGCCTGCCAGCAGACCCGCGAGGAACGGGGCGGCGGGGCCGGCCTGCTCGTGCGCAGCCAGCACGACCGCAAGCTGGAGGAAGGCGGGGAAGACGGGGCGGAAGACGGCGGCACGCTGTGGCAGACGCCCGCCGCGCTGCCCGTGACCGCCACCCTCGTGGTGGAACTGCCGCGTGGCAAACAAGGGCTCAAGTCGCGCAAGGCCACCCTGGCGGTGCGCGCCGGGCGCGTGCGGCTGGCGGTGCCCGCCCACAAAAAGAAATACCTCGGCCTGTCCGCCAGCCTCGAACTGTGGGCGCTGGAAGTCAGGGAGATCGACCCGCCGCCCGGAGTGGAGGCCGTCTGCTGGCGGCTGCTGACCACCGAACCTGTCGCGGACGGCGGCGATGCCGCGCGGCTGGTCGGCTGGTATGCCCTGCGTTGGCGGATCGAAGACTTCCACCGCGTGCTCAAGACCGGCTGCCGGGTGGAAAGCCGGCAGGTGCGCGCGGCGGAAAAGCTCAAGGCCTTCATCGCGCTGGACCTGGTCGTGGCGGCGCGCCTGCTGAGCCTGGTGTGGCAGGCGCGGCTCGCGCCGCGTCACCCCGTGGACGGCTGGCTGGCGCGGGACGAATGGCAAGCGCTGGCAGTGCATGCGGCCGGCGGCGGGCCGCCGCCGGAGCGGCCGCCGGCGACCGGCGAGGCGGTGCGGATGATCGCGCGGCTGGGCGGCTTCCTCGGCCGGAAGGGCGACGGGGATCCCGGCCCGGAGGTGCTATGGCGGGGCCTCGCCAGGCTCAAAACCCTCGCCGAAGCATGGCGCGCCTTCAAAGCAACGAGATGTGGGTAACGGGCAGGCCAAGCCTCCGCAGTCCACGGCGGCTGCGCCGCTA
>CAZYHO010000773.1:0-2043 GCA_964647495.1 uncultured Akkermansia sp.
CCCGCTTCGTGCCTCCGGCCAGTGTCATCTTGAAATGCGCCACCTCGATCTTCCGCTTTTTCAGGGCCACCCGCACCCTCTCGGCCACCGCGCCCAGCCACGCATTGCCATCCACAGCAAGCGGGGCCGGCGGCGCACCCGCCGGCTTTTTGCCACCCTCCACCCGCAACTCGCACCACACATTCACCCCAGCCCAGCCTTGCCTCGCCCATGCCGTAGCGTGTGTAGTCAACGTCCATCACATGCCGCGTCCGGCCCGTTTCCGTAGCCAGTTTCCCAAAGAGCGGATCCAGGCCCGCACCTTCCCGGCAGACGGTCTCCATGATCCTTGCGTCGGGAAATTCCACGGCCAGCGCCGCTCCCAACCGCGCCCGCCGCTCATCCGACATCAGGTCGAACTTGTTGATCACGATGATCTCCACCTCCTCCAGTTGCTTCCGGTAAATGTAATTCACGTCATCCGAGAAGCCGCCTCCCGTGGTCGAGGCACTCTTGCCGCCATACGTGGCAGCGACACTCCGGCCTCTGCCTTTTCCTCCGCTCTCCTTCGCCGCAAGAGACTTCCGCTTCTTTCCGTCACCCCGGCGATGACCGGACGCACCGGCACTCCCGGCCGTCGATTTCTCGTTGGTGTCCCCGGTCTCTCCTGCGCTTCGGCGCCACATCCCGCCTTCCGCAATTCCGAGCACCCGCTCCGCACGGAAGGGATCGACCAGCACCGCATACGGTGCCATCACGAAACCCTTCTTGTAGATGTGTGCCAGCGGCAGCGTCACCGTGGCCACCAGATCGGTGCAACTCCCCACCGGCTCCGCGATGAATACATCCGGCTTTCCGGACGGAGGTGCAGGCCTCCCGGCTGTCCGTTTCCGGGGAGTTCCCCCTCTCGTTGGCGCGCGCTTCGCGGCGACGGGATCAGTCTTCGCCAGACTCGCAGCCCTTCCACCTTCCCCCCTTGTTCCAGCGCCTCGAGCGCGGTGACCAAATCCTGGCTCCGGCAACAAAAACACCCGCCTACGATCTCCCGTGCAGGCAGGTTCAACTCCCTCATCAGCGCCGTATCCACAAGCCCCTCCGCCTGATCGTTCGTGATGATCCCCGGCCGCTGTCCGCGCCGCTGCAGCCACTGCGCCAGTCGCAAAATCGTCGTCGTTTTTCCCGCTCCCAAGAATCCGCCGAGCATGATGAACCGCGGAGAACTCTACGGGTCGCGCCCGACTTTATCGCGCACAAGCCGCTTGCGGTCAGCAACTTTTGCAGCCTGCGATGATGGCCGGCTACCGGCGCTCCTTGAGCCCGGGTCCGGCACGTCTGCACGACGCGAAATTCTTTTCATTTTTCCTGTTTACACGAAAGGAGGGGGTGGGTAAAGTGCAAAAATGTCGGGAAAAAATCCCGACCGCCCGGTTGCTTCCGGCCCTTCCCTGCCTGGCACATACTCAAATGAACAATCAACCGTCCCTTCCATTTGCAGTTTTGGTAGTTGCTCAGGAACTCACGTTAGAAATGGAAAAGCATGCAGAGTTAATTGTACTTCCAATGGGACGCCGACAGTTTGCCTCTAAGGAGTCCCCGAACCACCGGCACGGCCTCGCCAATGACATTTGGAAAAGCACCACGTATCGTCACAATCCTTGGACTGCTCCTCGCCAGTATTGGCTGGCTGGTGTATTCATTGTCAAGTAGCGACAAGCGCAACAGAAGGGATGAATTCACCTTATCTGAGCAGTCAACTGCTTCTACCGCGGAGCATGGTGGCGAGTCGCGTAGCAAGCCTGTCAGCCTAAATACCGTTAATGAACCACAGGGCGAGATCAAAAATCAAAGGTTCACTAAAGAACTCATTTTGCCATCTAATATTACGCGTGACAAATTTACTGCGTTTCTTGAAAAAAATGTAGACAATTTGATAGCTTGGATCGCGGTTGTAGATTTAACTGGCGATACTGGATTATTGGAAGAAGCTTTACTAAAATTTCCTTTAGAGCGTATCCGTTCGACGCAGCCGCATAGGCTCTGCCGGCGGCCGAGCCCGGTCGGCCC
>CAZYHO010000774.1:0-2042 GCA_964647495.1 uncultured Akkermansia sp.
AACACCCGGAGCGAGCTGTTGCATGTGGAGGTGAGATACGCGGGATCGAACGGGAACTGGGGCGCGGTGACGTTGCGGGGAGGAACGCCGATTCTGAGGGATGTGGCCATCCGCGAAAGCGCCAGCTATGGCGTGCGGCTCACGGGAGGCGCGCCGGTGTTGGAGCGGGTGGCTGTCCATGGTGCGGTCAAGGACGCGTATTTTTCCGACTGGAACATCCGCGGCCGCTACTCCGACCTGGTGGCGACCAGCACCCTGGGAGACCGTTTTCGACTGACGGGCGGGGATTTGAGGACCAACGATTGGGCATGGGATTTCGGCGGGATGACCACTTTGTGGATCACCGGGAATGTGGTGGTTTTCCAAAACGCGACGCTGACCATTCCCGCTGGCTTGGTCATCAAGATGACGGGGGGAGCGTATTTCCAGGCCAACAACACTTTTGGGGCGGGCCGGCTGCTGGTGTCGGGGACGGCGGAAGCACCGGTGATTTTCACATCGACGCTGGATGACAGCGTAGGTGGCGATTCGAATGCGGACGGAAATGAAACCAGTCCGGCCCGCGGACACTGGCAAGGCATCTATTTGAGCGCGGGCACCGCGAGCGTGCTGGAGCACGTGGAGGTGCGGTATGCGGGATCGGACGGGAATTGGGGCGCGGTGTCGTTGCAGGACGGAGCGCCGACCGTGAGAAATGTGACCGTCCGCGAAAGCGGGAGCTATGGGGTGCGCATCACGGGAGGCGCGCCGGTGCTGGAGAGCGTGCGGGTGGATGGCTCCTCCAGATGGGCGTATTACTCCAACTGGAACGTCCGTGGCGCCTACACCGACTTGAGCGCGGTGAATGCGGAGGGCGGGCGCCATTTCCGGCTCGATGGCGGCGACCTGCGCAGCAGCGAGTGGGCCTGGTATTTTGGCGGCTTGCCGGTGGTGGTGAATGGCAACGTGGTGGTTTTCCAGAACGCGACGCTCACGCTCACTCCGGGCCTGGTGGTCAAGGTGGCGGAGGGGTATTTCCAGACCAGCAACACTTTTGGGGCTGGCCGGATCGTGGCTCAGGGGACGGCGGAAGCGCCGATCATCTTCACTTCGACGGCGGATGACACGGTGGGAGGCGACAGCAACGGCGACGGTGCGGGGACCAGCCCGGCGCGAGGGGACTGGAACGGCATTTATCTGTCCTCCGGCAGCGCGAGCGTGCTGGAGCACGTGGAGGTGCGGTATGCGGGATCGGACGGGAATTGGGGCGCGGTGTCGTTGCAGGACGGAGCGCCGACCGTGAGAAATGTGACCGTCCGCGAAAGCGGGAGCTATGGGGTGCGCATCACGGGAGGCGCGCCGGTGCTGGAGAGCGTGCGGGTGGATGGCTCCTCCAGATGGGCGTATTACTCCAACTGGAACGTCCGTGGCGCCTACACCGACTTGAGCGCGGTGAATGCGGAGGGCGGGCGCCATTTCCGGCTCGATGGCGGCGACCTGCGCAGCAGCGAGTGGGCCTGGTATTTTGGCGGCTTGCCGGTGGTGGTGAATGGCAACGTGGTGGTTTTCCAGAACGCGACGCTCACGCTCACTCCGGGCCTGGTGGTCAAGGTGGCGGAGGGGTATTTCCAGACCACAAGCACCTTTGGGGCTGGCCGGATCGTAGCTCAGGGGACGGCGGAAGCGCCCATCATTTTCACATCGATTGCGGATGACACGGCGGGTGGCGACAGCAATGGCGATGGCGCGGCGAGCGGTCCGGCGCCGGGAGATTGGCAAGGCATTTATCTGGACGCCGGCGCGAATGTGTTCAGAAATGTGGAGGTGCGACATGCGGGGTCGGACCCGGCTACCGGAGCTTTCAACGTGCGCGGCCCGACGCTGACGGCGGAACACCTCACTGTCCGTAACAGCGCGGGCAACGGGATCTTTGTGAGTGGCGGCACCCTGACGGTGAATGGCGGCCTGCTGCTGAACAACGCATCGGCCGGGGTGCGAGTGACGGGCGGGACGTTCAACGGCACGGCGCTCGGTGTTTTCGGCTCGGCGACCGGCGTGCATAT
>CAZYHO010000775.1:0-2038 GCA_964647495.1 uncultured Akkermansia sp.
TGGAGACGTTGTGGCGGGATGCGTGCTATGCTGTGCGGCAGTTGCGCAAGAGTCCCGGCTTCACTGCGGTGGCCGTGCTGACCATCGGCCTGTGTCTGGCGGCGAATCTCGCCATCTTCGCGGTGATCGATGCGGTGCTGCTTCGGCCGCTGCCGTTTCCGGAATCCGACCGCGTGGTCACGCTCTATAACAGCTATCCGAAGATCGGTCGCGCGCGGGGCGAGTCATCCTCACTCAACTATCATAGCCGGCGGGGCGCCATCGATGCGCTTTCACACGTCGCGGCTTTCGAGCACGGCACCGGCATCGTGGGTGGAGCCGGATCCACGGAGGCGACCGGGATCACCCGGGTATCGCCCGAGTTCTTCGCGGCACTGGGCGTCAATCCTGCCCTCGGCCGGACCTTCACGGAGGCCGAGATGGCCAATCAGGCAGATTCGGTGGTCCTGTTGACCGACGAGTTCTGGCGGCTGCGCTTTGGCGCAGAGCCATCCGTGCTCGGCCGGACCGTGCGTGTTGACGGACTCCCCAGGGTCGTCGTGGGCGTGCTGCCGCCCGGGTTCCGATTTCTTTCATCCCGCGCCCGATTGTTCCTTCCCCTGAGCGTTGACCAGGACGCATTGCGGATCGAGCGGCTGCATAACGGGGGCTGCGAAATGATCGGCAGGCTCAGGCCCGGAGCGTCCGTTGCGGAAGCCCAGGCCCAGATCGACGCGCACAATGCGGCGATGAACCGCGACTTTCCCTATGCCAAGGACGTTGCCGACGCCGGTTTCAGGACCGTCGTGACATCGCTCCACGGCGAGCATGTGCAGTCCATCAAACCCACGCTGTGGCTGCTCCAGGCGGGAGTCCTTTGCCTGCTGCTCATTGGTAGCGTCAACCTCGTCAACCTCCTGCTGATCCGGGCCGGGGCGCGCACGCAGGAGTTCGCGATCCGCCAAACGCTCGGCGCCGGACGCCTTCAGGTGGTGGGGCAGGCGCTCACGGAAACGCTGGTGCTCGCATTCGCCGGGGGAGCGGCGGGGCTTGGTCTGGCGGCCGCCGGGGTAAGGGTGCTGGGCCGGTTGGGCGTTGAACACCTTCCGCTGGGAAGCCAGGTGGCGATGACTCCCCGGCTCGTGGCCGCAGCCGGCCTGGCGTCCGTCATCCTGGGTGTTCTCGGCGCGCTGCCGGTCGCCTGGTTTGGTCTGCGCGCCAGACTGGGCGGTGCGCTGCAGTTTGGTTCACGTTCAGGAACGGCCACTCACGCGGCTCAACGGCTGCGACACGGGTTCATCGTCGTGCAAGTCGCGCTCGCGTTTGTGCTGCTGAGCGGCGCCGGACTGCTCGGCGTGAGCCTGATGAAGGCGCTGGCGGTTTCTCCAGGCTTCCGTACGGACCATGTGTTGACCGGCCGGCTGGCGCTGCCGTGGACCCACTATCAGGGAGACACCGCGCGCCTGGCGTTTGCCGAACGCCTGTTGGAGGCGGTCAAATCACAACCGGGAGTGGTGGCCGCGGGCATTTCCACGGAGGTGCCGGTGAACGGCAGCCGGGAGTTCAATGTGATGCGGATTCCGGGGCACGAACCCGAACTCGCCAACCCGCCGATCCTGCACAATCGCCACGGCGTGGCGGGCGATTATTTCGCCGCGATGGGCATTCCATTGCGGGAAGGCCGTTTCCTCGAGGCCGCCGATCTCCATCGGGATGCCAGGGTTTGCGTGGTCGATGAAGATTTCGCCCGCACGTATTGGCCGGGCCGGAGCGCGTTGGGAAAACAGGTGTCGGAGGGTCCCGACGTGCGCGACCGCTCGGAATGGTTCACGATCGTCGGGGTGGTGGGCTCGGTGAAGCAGACCCAGGTCACCGAGACGACGGCGGGGCGCGCGCTCTATGTCCCCTACCGCCACAATGCCAGCGGCGAAATCTATGTAGCCGTGCGCACCGCGACGGCTCCGGAGGCCTTCGGACTGACCTTGCACAAGCTGGTTCGATCGCTTGATCCGGAGCTTCCCGTGAATGACCTCCGGACGATGGAGATGCGGATTGACGA
>CAZYHO010000776.1:0-2030 GCA_964647495.1 uncultured Akkermansia sp.
CTTCATCCACCACCTCGCGCCGAACGGCATGGCAGGCTTCGTCCTCGCGAACGGCAGCATGAGCTCCAACCAATCCGGCGAAGGCGACATCCGCAAAGCCATCATCGAGGCCGATCTCGTGGACTGCATGGTCGCCCTGCCCGGCCAGCTTTTCTACAGCACGCAGATCCCCGTCTGCCTCTGGTTCCTCGCGAAGAACAAGAACGGCGGCAAAAATGCCAGCGCGGCTCGCACCCGCGACCGCCGCAAGCAGACTCTCTTCATCGACGCCCGCAAGATGGGCAGCATGGTCAGCCGCGTGAACCGCGAACTCACCGGGGAAGACATCGCCAAAATCACCAACACCTACCACGTCTGGCGTGGAGATTCTTCCTCTCTCAACTCTCAACCCTCAACTCTCAACTATTCTGACATCCCCGGCTTCTGCAAATCCGCCACCACCGCCGAGATCGCCGCCCACGGTTACGTCCTCACCCCCGGCCGCTACGTCGGAGCCGAAGCCGCCGAGGACGACGGCGACCCCTTCGAGGAAAAAATGCCGCGCCTCGTCGCCGAACTGAACGCCCAGTTCACCGAATTGGCGGAACTGGAGGAATTGATCAAATCCAACCTGAGGGGGCTGGGGTATGGCTTCTAAACGACGCAAACCAGCCAATGCGGAAGAGCCGCGTCTTTCCCGTGGCCGCACACGCGGTGGCGCGATCTTTCCCGCAGCACCCTCCACCTCGTCCCTGCCCGAGGGCTACGCCGCCACGCTGCAGGAAATAAAGACCCACCTCCGCAATGCCCGCGTCCGTGCCGTCCTCTCCGCCAACCCCATCGTTATCGAAGCCTACTGGCAGGCGGGAAAAATCATCCTCGCCCGCCAGCGGGAATCCGCGTGGGGAGCCAAGGTGATTGATCGCCTTGCCACCGATCTCAAAGAAGCCTTCCCCGACATGGGTGGCCTTTCGACTCGCAACTTGCTGGCGATGAAGATATTCGCCCGTGAGTTTCCCGAAGGCCCAATTGCGCAACAACCTGTTGCGCAATTGCCCTGGGGCCACGTCCTTCAGATCATGCAACGGGCCAAAGACCCCGCCGCCCGCGATTTCTATATCCGCGAGACCCTCGCCCGTGGCTGGAGCCGCGCCATCCTGGAGTTGCAGATTCAAAGCCAGCTTCACCTTCGTGCGGGCAAGGCGCAGAACAACTTCGCCCTCACCATGCCTCCGGCGGATTCCGACATGGCCACCCAGCTTTTCAAAGATCCCTACCTTTTTTACCACCTGCGCCTGCGCCGCTACGTCGTCATTGAGCTGAAGGCGCGCGCCTTTCAGCCGGGCGATGTCGGGCAGCTCAATCTCTACCGATCTGCCGTGGACGATCTCCTGCGCCATCCCGATGACCAGCCCACCATTGGCCTCCTGCTGTGCCGCGGGAAAAACAAGCTCGTCGTCGAGTATGCCCTCAGCGGCTTGGACCAATCCATCGCCGTCGCCGACTGGAAGAAACAAATCACCGAGACCCTGCCCACCGAGTTCCAGGGCAGCCTGCCGACCATCGCGGAAATCGAGGCGGAACTGGCAGGAAAGTTGAAAACCCGACCAACCAAGGAGGAACTTCAGTGAAATGCCGCCCTGAACCAGGCCGTAAAGGCAACACCGCCCGGTTTCCGGTGGATTTCTGCTTTCAGCTTTCGGCGGAGGAAATGAAGGAAACCCTGGCTGCCGGCGTCATCGGAGCAGATGGTCGTGCGGCTTTAAGGTCACAAATTGTGACCTTAAAGCGCGGGCAACACGCCAAGTTTCCGCCCTTCGCCTTCACCGAGCACGGCGCGCTAATGGCGGCGAACGTGCTCAAAAGCCCCCGGGCAACGGCCATGAGCGTCTATGTCAGCCGCGCCTTCGTGAAGCAGCGGCAGCTCATCATGGCCCATGCGGACATCCTCAAGCGCCTCGCCGGCATCGACAAAACGCTCCTCCAGCACGACCAGGCGCTTCAAGTCATCTGGAAGGAACTCGAACCCCTCCTGTCCCCGCCGCCCGCCC
>CAZYHO010000777.1:0-2016 GCA_964647495.1 uncultured Akkermansia sp.
CGCTGGGTCAAATGGGGATGGCAGCAATTCACGGCCGGCGGTTTGTGGCAGCGGCCGCTTTCCGAACCCCCCAAACCACCACCACCCGCAGCCGGAGCATCGGAGCCGCAGGCGGTCGCAGGCGGGTAAGCGCAGGCGGGCGCGGCGGATTTGGGTATGGGGACAGACCTCCTATGGTTCCCCATGTGGGGCGTTCCATGGTCTTGCCCGCGAGGAGGTCTTCGAGGATTTCAGCCCCCATGGGCGCGGATTGAGGTTGAATCCGCTGCACGGCATGCGTCTTTGATCGATGGTGTCCACCGATCATCCACCCGTGCCGACAACTTCCGTGACAATGTAGAGCAGGTACTGATCAACGATGCCTCCGGCAATGCCCCAGCGCGCCTCTATACCGTGAGCATCAGCCAGAAGGAAACGCCGCGGGTTGCCAACCATTTGTCGCCTACCTCATGGGAGTTGACGACCACCAACGGCCGCCAGCACCACTCTCACTATCCCGATGTCCAATCCCCAGCCAGATCACATCTTCTACCGTGTATGCGAGGTCGGTCTGGAATGAAAAACCTGGCTTTGTTTTCCTTGCCTTGGCTTCTGTCGCCTGCGCTGGTGGTGGCGTCCGCCTCGGCCGCCATTGTGTATGTGGACATTCCAGAAGTGGAGGAAGGCTTTTTTCATTTTCCACCCGATGATCCTGCCGTTCATTCTCGAACTTTTGATTTCAATGGAGATGGCGTGGACGACAGCGAATTCAAAAACACGACTTACAACTTCTTTGTTGTCCCTTCCTCAACAACGGAAATGATCGGCGAGGCTGGCCAGGATCTGGCGCATCTGCAAGCAGGGGCCTTGATTGGAGCCAGCCAGACCGCCTCTTTGCAATGGCGAAGTACCCCCTTGGGAATGGCCTTCGGCTTCAATGACGGAGGCAATGTTGTTGGTGGAACGTGGTATGGAACTGGCGAGGGGTATTTAGGGTTCCGCTTTGCCGCAGAAGATGGGTGGCACTATGGATGGATGCGCGTTCATGCCATTGGCCACTGGGGTGGCTTGTTCCGTGATTACGCCTACGAGACGACACCGGGAGTTCCCATTTTTGCCGGACAAATTCCGGAGCCGTCCTCTTTGATGATGGCGCGCCTTGCCTTGGCATTGGTGTTCCTGCGTCGCTGGCGATGGATACGCCGCGGGGCGGGAAATGTGGGGACAGATCCCATGCGGGGCGTTCCATGGCGCGACGGTTTGCGGGGGTTGCGCGTGAACGCGGGGCGGGTGCGAGGAGCGGGACGCTCGGTGCGGCCGGCACGATGCCGGCCGCGGCGGGCGGGACGCGCCGCCGTACCCACGGCGGAATGGAGGCGCCGCACGTCTTGGCGGCCGCGCGTGCAGAAAGGCGTGGATTCGATGACAGATTGGGGCGCGGGGCGCGTTGCAGTGGTATTGACGCGGTGGATTCACTGCGGATAGCGATGGTTTTGAAGTCGATACTCGAAGTGCTGGCGGCCGGCGCGTCTTTCCTTGAACGGAAAGGGGTGGAGAGCGCGCGGCTGAACATGGAGCACTTGCTCGCGCACGCTCTGGGACTGAAGCGCATGGATTTGTACCTTCAGTTCGACCGCCCGCTTTCGGAGGCGGAATTGGGGCCGTTGCGCGAGTGGACGATGCGGCGGGCGGCGGGCGAGCCGTTGCAGCACCTGCTCGGAACGGTGGATTTTCACCGGTTCACGTTCCGCTGCGACGCCCGCGCGCTGATCCCGCGGCCGGAAACAGAAGAGCTGGTCGATAAAATCCTCGCGCGGCGCAAGGGCCGTCCCACCCGCCGGATACTCGACATGGGGTGCGGGTCAGGCGTCATCGGGCTGTCGCTGGCGGCGGCGATCCCGGACGCACAGGTCCTGCTTGCGGATGCCTCGGCGGACGCGCTTGCCCTCGCGCGGGAAAATGCGGCGCTGCTCGCCCGGCAGGTCGCCGCGCAGCTTGCCGCCCGGACGCGGCAGCCGGTGTACGTGCCGCTGGGCG
>CAZYHO010000778.1:0-2008 GCA_964647495.1 uncultured Akkermansia sp.
GCAGGCGGCATGGTGGGGGCACGGTTCATGGGGCATGGGCGGGCGGTGTCCTGGGAGATCGTCTGGAGTGTCCCCAAGCCGGCCGCAGGGCCAACGGCCCGGGTTTATTTCAGCCCGGGGAATCGCCCCAGGATTTGGCGCCCCCCGATCCATGAGGGCTGAAAGCCCGGCCTATCCGCGATCGTGTCCTTTCCACTTCAGCCTTCATGCTCCGCTGGCTTGCCCAGGTACTCCTCTCCATTGATGACTGAATGATAGGGCGGGCTTTCAGCCCTTTCATATTGTGCTGCGGCCATTCCTGGGGCGATGCCCCAGGCTGGTATAGCGCCGGGCCGTTGGCCCTGGGGGTGCGCACACGCTATTCCGCACCGGGCTTCGCGTTTCCGCCTGAAGGCCAATACGGTTCAATTAACCGCCAATGAACGCGCGCAAATCCGGGACGCGCAAATCCGGCAAATCCGTGTGCCGATAAAGTGTCTGTCCCTCTATGGTTTCTGTCCCTGTTCCTCTGTGCTGTCGCAGACATCAAAGCGAAGCCTTGGGGTGGGACGCGAGCCTCCGGGCGCGTCAGCGGTTGCCGCGTGCAGGGGATGGCCCGGTTCCCGATTCTTCCGAGGCTTCCGAGCAGGAGACGAACATTTGTGTGGACGGGGGGCAGGGCGATCGTGTAGGCGGCTGCGGTGCCCTGGGAGATCGTTTGGAGTGCTTGAATATCGGGATCACGAGAAGATCGTGGAATGCCGATAAAGTGTCTGTCCCTCTATGGTTTCGCCCGATAAATCGTGTGTCGCTCTGTACGCGGGGCGCGGTGGACCTCGGCGAGGCGGCTGGAAATCAGTTGCGGGGCGGGCGGGTCGCATGGATTCGATGCGGCATGATTGTGACGCCGAAGATCCGCGGATTCATTTGCACGACTGCTCATCCCGAAGGCTGCGCCCGGCATGTGGCGGAGCAGATCGACGTTGTGCGGGGGCGCGGTCCCATCGCCGCGGGGCCGCGGAAGGTGTTGGTGATCGGGGCTTCGACGGGATACGGCCTGGCATCGCGCATCGCCGCCGCTTTCGGATCCGAGGCCGCCACCGTCGGCGTCTTCTTCGAGCGGCCCGGCGAACCCGGACGCACCGCCACGGCCGGGTGGTACAACACCGCCGCCTTCGAGCGCGAGGCCGCGGCCGCCGGGCTTTACGCCCGCTCGTTCAATGGCGATGCCTTTTCCGATGCGCTCAAGGCCGAGGTCATCGCCGCAATCAAGCAGGATCTCGGGCAGGTCGACTGTGTGGTTTACAGCCTGGCCTCGCCGCGTCGCACCCACCCGCGCACGGGCGAAGTCTTCAAATCGGTGCTGAAACCGATCGGCGAGGTCTACACAAATAAAAACCTCAATACGACGTCCGGCGCGGTCGGCGATGTCTCCATCGAACCGGCCCAGGGCGATGACGTCGCGCAGACGATCGCGGTCATGGGCGGCGAGGACTGGGAATTATGGATCGACGCCCTTCACCAGGCCGGCGCTCTGGCCCCGGGCGTGCGGACGGTTGCGTATTCGTACATCGGACCGGAAGTCACATGGCCGATTTACAAGAACGGCACCATCGGCAAGGCGAAGGAGGACCTCGAACGCGCCCAGCGGGCTCTCGATGCGCGCCTCGCCCCGCTGAACGGCAAGGCGTGGATTTCGGTCAACAAGGCGCTCGTCACCCAGGCCAGCTCCGCCATCCCGGTCGTCCCGCTCTATATCTCGCTCCTCTACAAGACGATGAAGGAACAGGGTACCCACGAGGACTGCATCGAACAAATGGACCGCCTCTTCCGCGACCGCCTCTACAGCGGCAACCCGATCCCCGACGACGCCGGCCGAATCCGCCTCGACGATTGGGAAATGGCCCCCGCCGTTCAGGACGTCGTCGCCCGTCACTGGCAGGCGGTCACCACCGCGAACCTGCACGAGCTGGCCGACTTCAACGGCTACCAGGCGAGCTTCCTCCGCCTCTTCGGCTTCGGCCTGCGC
>CAZYHO010000779.1:0-2005 GCA_964647495.1 uncultured Akkermansia sp.
TGATGTGCGCCCAGCAATGCACATGGGGATCGCCGCGGAAATACCAGATCATGTGCGGCCCTTCGATCTGCCACACGTCCCAGACGCCGTCCTTGCCGACGTCCTCGTTCTTGTAGAAGGCCATGTGAAGATCGTCCAGGCCGGCGGCATCGATGAGGGCCATGGCTTCCCTGGCGTCGGTTTCACGGAAGGGTTTCATGAGGTCGGCGAGGACTTTGCGGACGAGGTCCTTCTGGTCGGCGGTCATGGAGCCGACGGACAACCCGTGCAGGCCGGCGGTTTTGCGGGAAAGCTGCACTGTCCTGGCGCCGTGCTCGCCGCGGGAATCGCCGAGCAGGGCGATCTCGCGCTGCTTGCCGTCGAGCGCCTGGAAGACCTGGTTGGCGCGCAGCGCCTGGAACCAATAGGCGTTGCCGGGATGATCGGGCTTCTCGTAAAAGCCATTGGCGGCGTGGCCGTAGAAGATCGGGCCGCCGAAAGCGGTGCCCTCGGCGCTGTCACCATCGCAGCGGCGGGTGCAGTGGCGACCGGTGAGGACAAACTCGAACTTGCCGGTGCCCGGCTCGCCGAAAATGGCGATCGAAGAGCTGCCGAACCCCCCGTCGTCCTTGTTGTCCTGGTCGAACTGGCGCCAGACCTCTTTCTTGTACTCGGCGCTGTGCAGCCCGTCGAAAATCTGCCGGACGAGATCCTGCTGGTCTTGCGAAAGCACGTCGCGGATGCGCTCGGGGCGGATGTGCCAGTTGTTGTCTACTTTGAGGCGAAGCGGATCATCGTAGGACAGGCAGAGGGCGGCGCGCTGGATCTCGGTGAGGCTGCCGTGAAGCTGCTGCACCAGCGTCTCGGAGGTGGCGGCAGCTTTCCCGGCGGCACGGGCGGCAGCGGGAACGCCGAGCAGGCCGCCGAGAGCGGCGGTGGCGCCGTGGGTGAGGAATTGCCGGCGGCAGATCGTCGGTGATTGGATGTCGGAGATGTTCATGGCGGCTGGCGGCGGACCGGTGGATGTGGCCGAAACGCATTCAATCAGATCACGGATCGGACAAAAAGCAAAAAAACACGGGCACACCGCCGCAATGAGTTTTGCAGGCTGGCGGGACGCCCCATGCCACTAATATTTGATATAACAAATTCATTTTAAACATATTAATATAAACTGTCGCGCGCTTTCTTGAGCCCGGAAGTGATGCGGTGCCTCCGGCCCGCACGCCCCGCGGGCTTCCAGCCTGCGGAACCGTTTTTGACCACGAATCACGAATCGCACGAATCAGAGGCAGGAGCCTGCTCCGTGTGAATTGAGAGGCGGCTGATATTATGCGTGTGATTCGAGTGATTCGTGGTCCATCACGGTGTCGCGGCTGAACAGTTGGGCCACTGTGTTCTTGATCGGCTCCGCGGCCGGGCCGACGAGCCGCAGGCGCCTGCGGCGCTTTGACTGCGGCGCTCCTGGCTGCGGCGCTCCTGGCTGCGGCGCTCCCAGGGAGAACCGCCGCCTCTCCATGCGTTTGCTGTTGGACGCGAATGTGCTGCTTGATTGCCTGCTCACGGAACCGACAGGGCTTCCCAGAATGGGCCATGCCGCCAGCGAACTGCTTTTTCAAAAATGCGACGACGGCGAACACGAAGGTCTCGTCGCCTGGCAAACGCTCTGTGTCATCAGCTATTATCACGGACGTCAATATAGGGGCAAAGGCAGACACCCACTTTCCCCACTTTCGGAGAAGATGAACGCACCGGGCGCTGCCGGGAAGGAGGTTTCAAGGGTCAGCGGCTCGATGACATCGGCGCACCGCTCCTTCTGCAACGCCAAGGCGCCGCTCCCCGTACGCGTTCGGCCCACCCCTCAGGCCTCCCGAATAGCGGGCGATACGGATAGAAAATGTGGGGGCGGCTACGGTTTCCGGAGTAATCATTATTTCCATAGTCGCCGGCCGAAATCGAAGAGTGGGTGTCTGCCTTTCCGACACTTGATCCCTGGCAGTTGACAGAGAGGCAAACAGGTGGGATC
>CAZYHO010000780.1:0-2002 GCA_964647495.1 uncultured Akkermansia sp.
CGCCACACCGTGTACCGCAACAGATTTTCCGTGGCCGGACTTGGCGGGAAGCTGTTCCCGTGTTGGTTGCCGGCGGATGCTGCTGATTATCGACAATTACGATTCCTTCACCTACAACCTCGTCCAGTATTTCGGCGAACTGGGCGCGGACCTGCGGGTCTTCCGCAACGACCAGATCACGGTGGACGAGATCCGGGAGATGGCGCCGGCACGGCTGTGCATTTCACCCGGCCCCTGTTACCCGCGCGATGCCGGCATCAGTTGCGATGCCATCAGGGCGTTCGGACCGGTGATCCCGACGCTCGGCGTCTGCCTCGGCCATCAGGCCATCGGCGAGGTGTACGGCGGCGAAGTCGTGCGCGCCCAGCGGCTCATGCACGGCAAGACATCGCTGATGCACCACGACGGGCGCGGCGTGTTCGCCGGGCTGCCCAACCCGTTCGAGGCGACGCGTTACCATTCGCTCATCGTGAAACGCGAATCGCTCCCCGACTGCCTCGAAGTCTGCGCCGAGACCGACGCGGGGGAGATCATGGGCCTGCGCCACCGCGAGCACCCCGTCCATGGCGTGCAGTTTCACCCGGAGTCGATCCTGACGCGCGACGGGAAGTCGTTGTTGAAGAATTTTCTGAAGATGTAGATAACCCACCGGGCATCCCGGCCGGCGCCGGATCCGCATCTTCAATCCATCGCCCGTGCTCCCTCACTTCGCCTACGTCTTCGAGCGGTTTCCCAGCTTCACGCAGACATTCTGCGCGCGCGAGGTGCTGGCGATGGAGAGCCAGGGAGTGCGTCCGCTCGTTTTTTCCGTGCGCGACACGCGCGGTGAGTCACCGAGGCACTTCCCCGACGCCCTCTACGACCGCGTCCATTTCCTGCCGCCGGAAAAGGAACTCATCGAGTGGGTCAAACGCGCCAAGGAAACGCAGCGCCTGCCCCAGGAAATCGTCCTCAGTCTGCGCCATTGGGGCGGCCGGCCCGACAAAATGCGCGTTTATGAAGCCGCCTACATCGGCGACCGCCTGCGCGAGGCGGGGGTGCGCCATGTGCATTCGCATTTCGCCGGCGTCGGCGCGCGCATCGGCTGGTGGCTGCGCCGGGCGTGGGACTGCACGTATTCATTCACCGGGCACGCCAATGACCTGTGGTGCTCCGAACCCGGCCTGGACGTGAGCCTGGACCGTCTTGTGTCCGAGGCTTCGCTCATCGTGACCGTGAGCGACTTTACCGCCGGCGACCTGCGCCGGCGGTTTCCGGCCGCCGCCCGGAGAATCAAGCGCGTGTACAATGGACTCGACCTCAACCGGTTCGACGTGACGGCGCCGGACTCCAGCGACGGCGGGTCCGCCGCCGCCGCTCCCCCGCTCATTCTCAGCATCGGCCGCCTCATCGAAAAAAAAGGGTATCCCTACCTCATCGATGCCTGCGCCCGCCTCAAGACCGGCGGCCTGCGTTTCCGCTGCGAAATCGCCGGAGACGGCCCGCTGCATACCGCCTTGCTCGACCTCATCGCCGCCCGCGGACTGGCCGCCGAGGTGCGGCTGCTTGGACCCACGCCGCAGGACGATATCATCCGCAAGCTGGCACAGGCCCGCGTCTTCGCCCTCGCCTGCGCCACCGACAGCGATGGCGGCATGGACAATCTGCCCACCGTCATCATGGAAGCCATGGCCGCCGGCCTCCCCTGCGTCTCGACCCGCCTCGCCGGTGTGCCGGAAATGGTCGATCACGAAACCACAGGCCTGCTTGTCCGCGAACGCGACCCCGAGGCGCTCGCCCAGGCATTGGCCCGCCTCCTCCACGACGAATCACTCGCCCGCCGCATGGGCGAGGCCGGCCGCCTCCGCGCCCGCCGCCTCTTCGCCCAGGAATCGACCGCCCCTCAACTCATCCGGCATCTCACCGCCCGCGGCCTCACCCGATTCGATGCCGCCCTGGCCATCCGCCACCCCCGCCTCTGGCCAGCCTACGCCCGCCAAACCACCTGGCGCCTCGCCCGCCT
>CAZYHO010000781.1:0-2001 GCA_964647495.1 uncultured Akkermansia sp.
CTGTATGGTGTCGTGGGCGCTTGCGAATACGTGGTTGAACGCTGTGTGTATGAACATATTTTCTCCGACTGCCACGTTCTCCCAACGCGCCCGGTGCCGGCTTCTCGCGGGCCGGCGAGCGGGAGAGAAGCAAGGGCTGCGCTGCCGCGTGCGTTGATTTCCAATTCCCCACGATTGATATGGCATTGACGATCAGGAAAAAACAACCGAAGAAGAACCTGGTGTACACGGTGGCGTTCGATGCGCCGGAGAGCCAGGCGTACCGGTTTCTGGCGAAGATGCTGGCGAGTTCGTTGATGCGGACGTTCTTCACCGGCGACGTGTTGATTTTCCGGAACTCGGCGGCGCCGCTGTATTTGGTGGAACGGAAGGGGCTGGAGGAGGTGTATCTGGAGACGCCGGCGATGTTCGGGCAGGAGCGGGCGGAATATTCCTGGAGCTACAAGCACCGGGTGGCGGAATTGATCGACCCGGAGCCGTACGACAAGATCCTCTTCCTGGACGCTGATTGCCTCGCCCTTCGGAACATCGACCACCTTCTGGATGGCGACTGGGACATCCGGTACCAGCCCGAGCGCGACCTGCCGATGAATACGGGCCACTACAACGCTCTCCTGACCGACGAGGAGATGGCGCGTGCGGCGCGGCGGGAGGGAATCAACAGCGGCACCCTGGCGGTGCGGGCGGCCGTCTTCCACGAGGTGATGCGGGAATGGGGCCGTCTGGACGCACAGCCACCGCTCCGCGACACCGGATTCCACGACCAGGCGAGCTGGAACAAGTTGGTGTTGAATTGCGCGGACGCTTCTGATGGAGACTCGCCGATTCCAGGCTCCGAAGCGTCGGCGGGGAGCCCCAT
The DNA here is from genome assembly GCA_964647495.1 of uncultured Akkermansia sp. GTDB lineage: Bacteria > Verrucomicrobiota > Verrucomicrobiia > Verrucomicrobiales > V1-33 > CAJBME01. The sequence goes on from CAZYHO010000781.1 coordinate 860, forward strand.
GGACGGAGGCGCGCACATGAGCCCGGCTCCGTGGCGGGCGGAACCGTTTCCAGCCGGGGAGATCCGGTTTCCGTGCTTTCTCGATCCGCACTACGCCACGTACAGCAAGGCCGCACTGACACACAACCTGACCACGGACACGCTGGAAAAAGTGGAATTCACCTTCGGTCTCTATATGCGGACGTTCTTCTGCGACCCGGCGGGTCTGTTTTTCAACCTGCTGGAGACGTGAGTATCGGGAAGGTGAGAGAATCCCCTGGCGGGCCAAGGGAAAGGGAGCCGGACGCTGCCAGCCCGGGCTGCCTGGTCGATACGATCCTGCCGCTGAAGATCTGCCTGAATCTGGACAGGAGGCCGGACCGGCGGCTTCGCGCATGGGAGCAGTTCAGGCGCGAGGGGCTGGCCGTGGAGCGGCTGAGCGCGCCGGATGCCGCGGAAATGGGGGTTCGGGAGGCGCGAGGGTTCGCCAAGATCGGCCCTCGCGCCTGCGCGGCGGCTCACCGGCTGGCATGGCGCGAGGCAAGAAGACGGGCGGCGGATGCCGTGCTGGTTTTCGAGGACGACGTGGTGCTGGCTGGGCGGTTTCGTGACAAGCTGGAAGCCTGGCTGACCTTGGTCCCGGACGACTGGGGGATGCTTTACCTCGGCGGGGTGTTCCGCGACCGGCCGGAACTGCTTGCTCCCGGACTGCTGCGAGTGAGTGGATCGACCTGGGACATGCACGCCTACGCGGTCCGGGCGCCGGCCTTCACCCTGCTGCATCGCGTGGTGGCTACGCTGAGCCTGCGCAACCAGGAAATCTCCCTGGAGAAAAGAAAGCGGCTTGGCGTGGCGCCCGCCGCTCCGGAGATCCAGCGCCAATCGGCTCCTCATCTCCGATCGGAAGCGCCCTCTCCGCTTCGATGTCACCCTGGCTCTTCCGGCCAGAGTGAATCGCAGGAGGCTCTGGATACAGTGATTCCACTGCTGCATTCGCGGATGGCGGTGTACGCGCCGTGGCCGCCGCTGGCATGGCAGCCTGTGGGGCTCTCGAACACGGAGATTTCCCGCCGCGGCAACTATCGCCCCGACGGCCAGCAGGCGTTTTTGCGTGAGATGGTGGCGCACTTGCCTGTCTCTGCCTTTGTTGCCTTTGTTTCCTT
>CAZYHO010000782.1:0-1997 GCA_964647495.1 uncultured Akkermansia sp.
ACGGACCCGGTGATCGACGAGGGATCGCCGGATTCATGGGCGAACATTCTCTACATCGACGAGACGCATACATTTGATTTCGGCGGCGGAGGGCAGACGTTCGGGGAGGCGCTGGAGTTCCGCTTCTGGGCGGACGGCTTCGACGGCACGGTCACCCCTCTGGTGGTGGAAGTGGTCGCTCCGAACGAGTTCATCGTGCGCGCGATCGGGACGACTCGCCGCGGCGGCGATGACTGGTTTGAGCCAGGGTTGCAGGAGTTTCCGTTCAAGGACGGCGAGACGATCGTGGTCCAACAAGGATGGGCGGCGGGATTCATCTCCGCGACGCCGGAGGGAGAGGAAGGCGGATCACCGATCCCTTTCGCGTACACCGATGTGGATGGCTGGCTGACGGGAAGCGCCTCCGCCGGATCCGGCACGCCCTACGTCGTCGTCGGCGAACCGCCGGTCCTCGGCATGAGCGGCACGGATCCGGACGCCTTCGGCCTCAGGCGCTATGCGTTTCAGGTCACCGCGACGCCGGCCGATCCGCGACCGCCGACGGACATCATCGCGAACCCGCAGGCGCTGAAGACGGGTCTGGCCGCCGGCGCGACCGTGGCCACGCTGACGGCCGTGGACCTCAACGCGAACGACACGCACACGTTCGCTTTGGTGGATGGGGAGGGCGCCGCCGACAACGCGCGCTTCACGGTGGACGGAGCGGCTTTGAAGGCGGTCGCGGCGCTCGGGGGCGACGGCACGGAGTACAGCATCAGGATGCGGGTGAGCGATGGCGCGGGTTTGACGTTCGAGCGGGTGCTCGAATTCGCCGTGATCGGTGACCGGCCTCCCGGCGCCGTGCGGCTGGAGTCCGTCACTTTGCTGTCGGTGCAGCCGATCGGTTTCACGGTCGGCGTGATCCGCGTGGAAGACGCGAACATCGTGCAGGGGGACACGCATGTGTTTCAGTTGGTGGCCGGGGCGGGCTCGGATGACAATACCGCCTTCATGATCGAGGAGGACCGGCTGCTGCTGAACATCGAGCCGGAGGCCGGCCACGTTTACCGTATCCGGATCCGGGCCACGGATGCGGCGGGCCTTTCCCGCGAAGAGACGTTCGAGCTTCCGGTGAGCCACGTCATCGGAAACTCCCTGGATCCCAGGAGTTCATCCGCCACCGATACGGCGGTCGTTCCGATCTTCTACACGAACGGCATCGAGATGCCCGGCGCCGGTACGGTGGAGGCAGTGACGATCCCGCTGCAAGCGGCTTCACAGCTCGGTCTGACGTTTCACATGTTTCAACTGCGCCCGACGGGGATGCCGGACGAATACCTCGTCGTCGGTGACAGCGGGATCATCACCGTCGAGGGAACGGTCGGGGAACTGGCCACGTTCACTTTCCCGGACGGTCCGCTGTCCGTGCTGCCCGGCGACCTCTTTTTCCACTATGGGCGCGGCATTCCGTTCGATGCGGGTTTCGGCAATTCCCTGCCGATCTGGTACCCGTGTCCGGTTTCGCCGGTGGTGGACGAGCCGCTCGATCTGGCTCTGGGCAACTTCGACTTCCCTCTGCGCGAGGATCTCTCGCGCGATTACGCCTGGGCCGTGCACTTCGTTCCCGGCGCCGCCTCCGAACTCCGTCTCCTCAGCCTTTCCCTTCAGCCAGAAACCCGCATGGTCACACTCACCTGGGCATCCCGTCCGGGCATCGAGTACCGCATCAGCGGATCATCCGACCTCAAGGCCTGGGACGAGAACGTGGAAACCGACATTCCGTCTGGCGCCGGGGCGACAACCACCTGGACCTTCGGGCCTGTCACCCTGCCGGGATCGACGTTCTACCGCGTCGAGGAAAGCCCGTAACCGGAGGGTGCACCGCGGACCACCCCGTCAAAGCTCCGCCGATGGCGTGACGGCGGACGGCAGGTAATGGAGGAACCGCGGATTGCGCGGATTGCACGGATGGGATGAACTGCGCCGATCCAGGGATCGCACAAGGGGTCTGTCCCCAA
>CAZYHO010000783.1:0-1996 GCA_964647495.1 uncultured Akkermansia sp.
AGACGAAATCTCTCGCCCTGGCGCGGGCTTCGGGGTAGGACACGGCTTCACCATGTTGCAAGGAAAGATCATTGCCGTGACCATGCCCGCCTATTGGGCGGAAAAGACCGTGGCCAGGACCGTCGCGGATATTCCGCGCGACCTCGTGGACCACATCATCCTGGTGGATGACTGTTCGAAGGACCGGACGGTCGAAGTGGCGCAGGGGCTCGGGATCACGGTTTTCCGGAACGAAACGAACCTCAACTACGGCGGCAACGTGAAGCGGTGCCTGCAGGCCGGTCTGGACGCGGGCGCGGATATCATCGTGCTTCTGCACCCCGATTTCCAGTACACGCCGAAGCTGGTGCCCTCGATGGCGGCGATGCTGGCCACGGGGTTTTACGACCTGTGCCTGGCATCTCGAACCAGCGGGCGCGGCGCGCTGAGCGGCGGCATGCCGGTCTGGCGGTATCTGGCGAACTGGGGGCTCACCAATTTCATGAGTATGGCGCTCGGCACTCACCACACCGAGTATCACACCGGATACCGGGCGTATTCGCGGCGCCTGCTCGAGGCGGTGCCGTTCCACTCGTTCCGCGACGATTTTATCTTCGACAACGAGATGTTCGTGGCGGCACTCCGGAATGGATTTCCGACGTGCGAAGTGACATGCCCGACCAGCTACGAGGCGGATGCCAGCTCGATCCCGTTCAAGAAGGCGTTCATCTACGGCGTGCAATGCGTGCGCCTCTCGCTGCGGCACTTCGTCTGGCGCGTGCACAGCCGGCTGCTGCGGACGCGCGTCGAGTCGGCCGCGGGCCAGGGCCGGGGCAGGGCGGTTTGAACCTGAGAAACTCAACACCGGACAACCGGAGAATCCCCGACGGCTCCGGCATTGCGGGGCGGTCCGCTCGCGTGCATTGTCACCGATGCGCGCTTTCCTGACATTGTGCCTGGTTGTGGCGGTGGGAGCACCGCTTCGTGGCGACCACCCGCCGTCGGCGGACAAAGCCGGGCATTCGGTGGCGGGCGAGGCATTTGACGAGGGGCCGCGGCAAGCCGCCGTACTGCTGCCGGGCGTGGCGGGGTTGTGCCGCTTTCCGGTGACGACGACGAGCGATGAGGCCCAGCGGTTTTTCGATCAAGGCATCGCGCAATTGCACGGGTTCTGGTTTCTGGAGGCCGAGCGGTCGTTCCGGCAGGTGCTGCGGCTCGATCCGGAGTGCGCGATGGCGTGGTGGGGGATGGCGATGGCCAACGTCGAGAACCCGTCGCGCGCGAAACTCATCATCGCCGACGGCATGCGCCAGAAACGCGACCACCTGGCCCCGAAGGAGAACGCCTGGATGCAATCGCTCTCGGATTTCCACGAAGAACGCAAAGGCGGCAGGGACGAGAAGGCCCGGCTGCGCCACCTCGTGCGCGATTGGGAACAGATCGTGACCGACGATCCGGATGACATCGAAGCCAAGGCATTTCTGGTCGGGCTCATCTGGCGCAACGACGCGCATGGCGGCGTGAAAATCTCCAGCCACCTGAGCGTCGACACGCTGGCCCGCGAGGTGCTGGCGCGGGATCCGCGGCACGCCGGCATTCACCATTACCGCATCCATCTCTGGAACCACGAAAAGGACGAGCGCGCGCTCGACTCGGCGGACGCGCTCGGGGCATCGGGGCCGGGGATCGCCCACAACTGGCACATGCCCGGGCACACGTACTCCGCGCTGCACCGGTACGCGGAGGCCGCGTGGCACATGGAGGCGAGCGCGCGCGTCGACCATGCGCACATGGCGCGTTTCCGGGTGCTGCCGGACGAAATTTTCAACTACGCGCACAACAACGGATGGCTCGTCGAGAACTACGTGCATCTCGGCCGCGGACAGGAGGCAGTGGCGCTGGCGAAGAACCTGATCGAACTCCCGCGCATCCCGCGCGGCAAGCCGGGTGGCAATGTGGCCGCGCAGGACTGGGCGCGCGACGGATCGTCGTTCGCCGAGGGACGGCGCCGCCTGCT
>CAZYHO010000784.1:0-1990 GCA_964647495.1 uncultured Akkermansia sp.
CCGTCGTCAGTTTTTCTCCGAAAACTGGCGCCGGAACTCTCGCAAGGCAGAGTGTGCCTGTTTTCCGAGGGAATCGGCCGTCTCCATGTGATGACTTACGACCTCACCAGCCGGTTCATCGTCGGCTCGATGTCCATCATTGGCTCCACTGAAAGGATTGGATCCTTGGCTCGCTGGGGACCGCATGGCCTGGCCTTCCGGACATACGACTCGGTTGTTTTTCTCAACAGCACGGCCATGGTTCCCGGCGCGCCGCCAGTGGACCTGGACGTGCACATCGACATCGATCCGTACCCTGCCAGGCCGGCCGACATCCAGCCACATGTGATCCGCGTGAAGAATCGGGGGAGCGAAACCGCGCATCGTGTGATCCTGGAAGTGAGCCTGGAAGGCAACAATCGCCCCACGAACATCGTGACTAGCCAGGGGGTGGCTGACGCCCATTCGGTGGTTGCCGTCTCCGCCGTGTTCGGAGATCTGGCGCCGGGGGCCTCTGCGACACTGCGCATGGACGTCCCGCCGGTCTGGTCTGAAGTCACGATGTGCCGGGCCAAAGTGTTTTCCGCCTCCATGGATTCGAACCCGTCGGACAATGTCGTCTATCGCGTCACGACTGCGGCGGGGGCGCCGTTGGCAGCCGATTCCGCCCGAAGCTTGCCATTTTTCGGGAATTCACTTGTTTACGACGCGCGCCGCCGGCGGTTGTGGAGCACGATGACCGGTATCGACAGGGACGGTGTAGGAGCGGTTTTTTCCATGAACCCGCAGACTGGCCAGACATCCGAGGCCATCGTGATTCCCGGCGCCGTAGCGTACGGCTCGCTGGCGGTATCGGCCGGCGGCCGCTATCTGTACGCAGGAGTCGACCGCTCCTCGGACGTGCTTCGGATCGACCTTGCTTCGGATCCTCCCGGCCGCGTCTGGATTCCCATACCCAGGTCGGCGAGTGGCGGGTCGCAACGGGCGAGTGACATCGAAGTGCTCGATGGCGACGGCACCGGCATCCTGGTCGCTACGACGCGGAACGAAAACGAAGTCATCGTCTTCGATGGCATCGATCCCCGGGCGAAACGCGTGACCACCGTGGACGTCAGCTGGCTCGAACCGACCGGGCTTCCAGGTATCTTCGCCGGAATCGAAAACTCGGGAGATTTTTATTTGAAACGACTCACCGTCACCGCGGAAGGGGTAGCCGTCGATGCCTCTCTGAAAGGGATCAGGGCAGACTACGCTGGCATCGACGGCGGCGGCCCATGGGTATTGACCACCGCGGGGCAGCTCTTTGACATGCGAGTTCCCGCTCCGAAGTGGAATCTCGGAATCCATGGCCAGCCATGTGTCGATGCCTTCAATCAGCGCGTTTACATGGTATCGGGCGGGGAACTGCATGGTTTCGACCCGGCGACCGCCGAGGCTTTCGGGACCTTTCCGCTTCCGGTTGATTATGACACTTCAGGGGCCAGATCCTGTGTCCGGTGGGGCCTGGACGGTTTCGCCATCCAGGGTAGCAACCGGCTTGTCCTCGCGCGCTGGAGCCAGGCGATCCCGGAGCAGGCCGACGACAATGCGAACGGGATTCCTGACCGCTGGGAGGCGGAGCATTTGGGGCCATTCGGCGGCGACGCGTGGGCCGACGCGGATGGCGACGGATTGCCGAGCGGGATCGAGTATGTGTTCGGCACGGCGGCAGGGCATCCGACGGCGGATCCCCGGCGCGTGAGCCGGCCGGAACCAGGCGTGGTGCGCCTTGTTTTCCCGCGACGCGCCGGGCTCGGGGCGGGACTCTATGGATTCGAGGCATCGGCGCCCGGTCTGGACGCCTGGATCCGGGTCACACCGCAGCGCGAAAGCGTGCTTTCCACTGAATCCGTGGACGGCGTCGCGATCGAGACAGTGGAGGCCGAGTTCCGGCTCGCGGATCCACAGGCGGGATTCGTGCGGCTGGTCTGGCTGGGGCGCTGATGCCGCTGCTGGACGCGCCCCGGCGCGC
>CAZYHO010000785.1:0-1986 GCA_964647495.1 uncultured Akkermansia sp.
AACCAAGAACCAAGAACCAAGAACCAAGAACCAAGAACCAAGAACCAAGAACCAAAAAAAAATCCCCGGTTGCGGACCGGCGAAGGGCTGCCATGGTGCTCGTTTCCCGGATTCCGCGGGTGCGGAAAGTCCTCGGGAAATCTCACAACACCCAATCAAAACCATCCGGTCGCCCGGATCGGCCTGCAAGGGCTGAGCGGCATTGGTATCGACCCGTCAATCGGGTCGTCCGTGCGGGCGGCGGAAACCTCAATCCATGTCCACAGAAGTCCTCAAGGAACTCGTCGAAGCCGGCGTCCATTTCGGCCACCAGAGCAAGAAATGGAATCCGAAAATGAAGCCGTACCTGCTCGACAAGAAGAACAACATCCACATTATCAATCTGGAGGAGACGGTCCGGCAGATCGATGTAGCGTCGGCCTTTCTCGGCCAGCTCGCGCGTGAAGGCAAAAAAATCCTGTTCGTCGGCTGCAAGCGCCAGGCGCAGGATGCCGTGCGCGAGGCCGCCGAGGCGACCAAGCAGTTTTACGTCAACAACCGATGGCTCGGCGGCACGCTGACCAACCTCGAAACCGTGCGCCGCTCGGTCAAACGGCTCGATTACCTCGAGAACATCGAGAAGCACCCGGATTTCAAAAAGATGTCGAAGTCGGAGCTGGCGGCCCTCGGCCGCGAGCGGACCAAGCTGCAGCGCAACCTGTCCGGCATCCGCGGCCTGGACCGCAAACCGGACGCGATGGTGATCGTGGACACGGCGCGCGAAGTGATTGCGGTGGCCGAGGCGCAGCGCCTGGGCGTTCCGATCGTCGGGTTCGTCGATTCAAATGCCGATCCGGACAAGGTCGACTTCCCGATCCCCGCCAACGACGACGCCATCCGCTCGATCCGCATCATTCTCCAGAAGCTTGTCGACGCCATCCTCTCGGCGAAATAGCGGGCCGGCGGCCACGCGCGGCCACACGGCGCGGCGCCCGCCGGGATCCCTCCTCCAGGTGCGCCGCCACGCTTTACGGCCACCGCGTTCCTTCGAACACCATCCCTCCCGTTCCTTCCGTTCTCCCGCTCCTCCTCCCGTCTCATCAACCACTTTCCAATCATCTCCACCACCCATGAGTGAAATCTCCGCCAAACTCGTTTCCGAACTCCGCGAAAAGACCGGACTCGGCATGATGGACTGCAAGAAGGCCCTCGTCGAAAGCAAAGGCGACATCGAGGCCGCCATCACCGCCCTGCGCAAAAAAGGCGAACTCAAGGCCGGCGCCAAAGCCGACCGCGCCACCAAGGAAGGCGTGATCGCGAGCTACATCCACATGCAAGGCAAGGTCGGTGTGCTGATCGAAGTGAATTGCGAGACCGATTTCGTCGCCAAGAACGACGCATTCCGCGACTTCGTGAAAGACGTGACGCTGCACATCGCCGCCGCCAATCCGCGCGTGGTCAGCCGCGAGCAGGTCGACCCGAAACTCGTCGAGCAGGAACGCGAAATCGCCGCCGCCCAGATCAAGGACAAGCCTGCCCCCGTGGTCGAGAAGATCGTCCAGGGAAAGGTGGACAAGTTCTTGAGCAGCGTCGCGCTGCTTGAGCAAGGATTCATCAAGGATCCGGAAACGACCATCGAGCAGCTCCTCAAGCAGCAGATCGCGAAACTCGGCGAGAACATCCAGATCCGCCGCTTCGTCCGCTACGCCGTCGGCGAGCAATTGTAGGCCGCATCCCCCGCCTCCACCGCCAATTCCGCGAGCCGGTCGGCAAGCGCGGCGATGTGCGACTCCTCGGTAAACGGATTCTGGATGACCAGGCGCAGCCACGCCTCGCCGCGGATGGTGGTACGCGTGATGTAAAAGTCGCCGTCGAGTACGACTCGCCGGCGCAGCCGGTCTTGCAGCGAGGAGTCAGATCCACAGCGAAACAAAATGATATTGCACGACGGCTCGCCGAACACCTCGAACCCCGGACGCGCCGCCAGCAACCGGTGAAACGCACGCG
>CAZYHO010000786.1:0-1978 GCA_964647495.1 uncultured Akkermansia sp.
TCTGCAGCCGGAGAAAAGCGGCGTTGTCCGGCAGGGTGAACTCGAATCTGATTTTCCCGTTGGGCTGAATGGAGGTTTGAGGTGCGAGGAACGGGAACGCTGTGAAGTCCTGGAGGTTGTTGGACTTCTCCAGACCGATGTCGATTGTGAACTGGCCCGTAGCGGCGTCCCGGATGAGAAGGGAGGTTTCCACATTGAGCGCCTGGATCTGGGAAGGAGTGTAAAGCCCCACGCTATTGGCGTTGATGAAGAGCCCCTGCACCAGCTCCGGCTGGCCCAACTGCCAGTTGAAGCCGAGCGGAGACAGCAGCAACTCCGAGGCATCGTTCATTCCGTCGCCGTCGGTATCCTCGACGAAGGAGAGGGCGCGGCCCGTCAGGTTGATAACGTACGGGTTCTTTCCCGGAACATTGGTGGTGATGTGGATGGCGGCCGCCTTCAACCCGCTCGTGGCCGTGTCCAACCGGATCGTGAAGGTCGTGCTGGGTGTGAGCGGGCCTGTCTAAATGTGAATGAAAGACCGGGAATCATCAGAACCGGAATTCAACCCCGATGACCGGACCGTGCGTGACCGTGTCGATGGAAAAATCGCCCTTGCTGTAGTCCATGCCCACGCCGCGATAACCGATGGCCAGGCTGGCGAAGTCATTCAAATGATAGCCGAATCCGGCAAATGCCTGCCAGATCAGATCGGAACTCGCGCCGAAACCGCCGATGTCGGCATTGTAGCGGAAGAAGCATCGCTCGCCGATGTCGGCTTGGCCGCGGATGCCGATGAGCGGGTCCGCCCAGGAAGTGTCCGCGCCGCGGGTCACCTGTCCGCCGTGGACGAAGCGGCCCGTCAGATCCGTCTCAAGCAAGGAGATCCGCGCGCCGGCAAAGACATCCATGTGATAGCCGTTCGTTTCGATCAGGCGACAGGCGACCACCGGAGTAATGAGCCATTGCTTTTGCTCGAAACGGAAGCTGTCAAACAGGCGTCCACCACCGCCGATATCCTGGGAGGTTTTGCCATAGACGATATCCACGCCGAGCGACCACCGGCCGTAACCCGCCTCCAAAATGCCCATCGCGGCCATGTCGAGTTCTTCCAGCGTGTCGGCCATGCTGATGTCAACCGGGGCGCTGAGGCGGCCAATGCCGACATCGCCGTCGATGGCAGTCACCCAGGCGTAGGGCGCGGCGCGGAACCACCAGTCATTACTGGAGGGTCCAGCGGGGATCGTGGAGGAAATGGGCGCGGGCGTTCCGGCGTGGAGAGTGGAGGCGAGGAGGACGGGAGCGAGACAAAAGAGAAGAGGTTTCATAGGCCAGGGTGCGTGAGGAACGGGTGAAGCGCGGGTGAAGCGCCCACGATGAATAAGGGGGTCGATCACCTCCGTCAAGATTTCGTTCTTGAGTGCGGTGGACAGGTGGACAGGGGCAGGATCGATCTGCGGGGGCCCGGGCTCTGCCAGACTTGATCGGCATCGATGACGAAGACTCGATCTTCGGCGTGGTGGATTCCGGCGGGAGATGCGGAAAAGCATGTCTCCACCATGCTTCGCGCCCCGGCTGAAGCGGGTGCTCCAACCGAAAACCTGCGCGGAACGACGTTGAGTTGGAGTCCCGCCTTCAGGCGGCCAGCGCAGCGTTTTGCGGAATGTTCTTTTCGAGCCAAGCTTCGCACCCGGCTGAAGCCGGTACTCCAACTGAGAAGCTGTGCGCAACGACGTCGGGTTGGAGTCCCGCCTTCTGGCGGCGCGTGAAGCATCTGAGCCGTCGATTCAGGCGCGCAATCAGGCGCGCAATCAGGCGCGCGATTCGGGCAGCGGGAGTGTGCCATCCACGCTCGATGGAGCGGTTTCCCTGTCCCGGTGGCGGCGGCGTTTGACGCGGAAGAGTTGCAGGACGGTTACGAAATAGAGAGGCACGAAGAAGAGACCGAGCAGCGTGGTGGTGATGGTGCCGCCGACGATGCCGGTGCCGACGGCGTTCT
>CAZYHO010000787.1:0-1973 GCA_964647495.1 uncultured Akkermansia sp.
ACGCCCATGCAGCACCTCGTTGATGCGCGAGGCGGGAATGCCGGTGCGACGGGAAAGCTCGCTTTGCGTGAGCGACATTTCATCCAGGATGTCGCGCAGGTCGCGGCCGGGATGCGGGTGGTCGAGTCGTTGGCTCATGGGTTCGTCAGGGTGTCGGTTCAACGGGAGGATCAGTGATAGTCTGTGATCTCAACGTCATGGGCGTTTCCTTCTTCCCAGCGGAAACAAAGCCTCCACCGATCGTTGATGCGAATGGCCCATTGGCCAGCCCGATCACCTTTCAGGGCGTGCAACTTGTTGCTGGGTGGGAAGCGAAGCGAGTCCAGAGCGCTCGCCGCATGAAGAAAGCGGAGCTTTTGGAAGGCCCGCTGCTGGATGGTCCCCCGGGAGCTTGCGGCTGCGGGTGCCGTTCCAGATTCTTTCCGTTTCCCTGTCGGCAAAGCTCAGGATCACCTGACCATCATGGGCAGATTACACCATGTGTAAAGAAGAAATCACTGAATGTGTCACATGCAGGAAATCGAATTGCGAAAGGCCCGGCGGGCCTGCCGGCAACGGCAGGCATCTTGCGCCGCCTCCGGCAGAAAAGACAGACACCCGCTTTCGCAGCCCACTACAGGACCCCGCACAATGGGTGTCTCCGAAGATCGCCCGCAACGCCGCCATGTCGTCCCGCGTCATGAAACTCCACACCGCCCTCGACGACCACTGCCGCGACCTCCTCGAAAACGCCATGCACCAGATGAACTTCTCTGCCCGCGCCCACGACCGCATCCTCAAGGTCGCCCGCACCCTCGCCGACCTCGCCGCCCACCCACACATCACCTCCGATCACCTCCTCGAAGCCGTCAACTTCCGCACACTGGACCGGAATCTTTGGGTGTAAAACCGTATGGACTTCCACCATGCCTCCCTCAGCCTTCCACGGCAGCTTGATCTACGGATCGTATATCGGATCGACTTGCGTAAGAGATCGAGAATTACCTTGAATGCAAGCTTTCGACGGAGTCGCAATGGTTTGCCAGTGAGGCAGGGCCTCCCGGCTCCCTGCTCGTCCCAACGCTCCATCCTCCCTGCTTACCTCTCGCCTGGTCTGATGCCCCGCCTCGCTGGTTGATGGCCCCGCTTATCTCGTTCGTGCGCATAAACCACCACAGCCGCTAACCAGGAAAAACCCAGGAGCAGCAAGAAATACCAAGCGTTCTTGATAAATCCGCGTTGAGACAAAGTGTTCCAATATACCTTAAACGCATTAAGCCATAAACCAATACTGGCGATACAGAAAGCAATAGTCGCTCCAACGCCGATTCCATCCAAATAAGACTTTGTGGCTTCTGCGCGCCCCTCCCAGCTCGGCCCGGATATCCTGGACGAGATGAACAACACAGCCATCATTGCGGCGAACGCCAAAACCAGCACAACTGCACAAAGATCAATGAATTTCCGATACTTCATGATGTTATAAGTCAAACCTGTGGGCCAAGCCAAAGACTCGCAAGAGTTTCGTCAAAATCAATGGAAACTCCAGCGTCAAGGAGTGTGCCAGGACAATCGGGAACACCCACCGGATCACGGGGCCTGGAGCCTGCCTTGGGGTGGGTCTGGTCAAGCGTCTGAGGGCAGGATGACATTCACGCCCTTCAAACCGAACAGCAAAACGGCGGCGAGCACGAGTCGGTCGTTGAAATACACGATGTCGAAACCGTGTTCCGCGGCACAGGCGAGGTTGAGAGCGTCGGCGGTTCGGATGGTGCTCGTGGTCTTGAACCGACCTGGCCCCCGGCTCCGTCGAATAAAGCCGAAAAAGGTAGTTCGTATCAAAGTAGAGCGTTTTCACGCGAGGATCGGTCTTCCGGGACGATGGTCGTGGAATCCGTGCCGCCGCCGAGGGCGCCGGATTCCATCAGACGTCGGAACTCTGGTCGAAGCCGGCGCCGCTCACCGAATGACCGCACTGGCGCTGGGTCGGAAGG
>CAZYHO010000788.1:0-1971 GCA_964647495.1 uncultured Akkermansia sp.
CGAATGTCTTTTTCATGAGTCTGGGCACAACCGGCCCGTGGCTCTATTACGCGGCCGGGGCGGACCATTTCTTCCTCGAGGTCCGGCACGACCCCGGGATCGTGAAGGACGTGATCTGCGGCCCCATCGACGGTCACCCCACCGAAAAGCTTGACCTTGCTGGCTGGTTGAAGGAATCGCCCGCGCATTCCGACCCCGGCTATGCCCGCCGGGTCGCACGGGACATGCTGGCTTCAGGAGATGAGCCGCTGGCGGCGCTGGCGTTGGGCTGGCTGGGCGAATTCACGGCGCCCTCGCCGCCCGACGAGCATGACGGGTTCATCGCGGCTATCGAAAAGCATCTTGCGCAGAACCCCCGGTCCTCCGAGGCCGATCGCGCCCGTGCCGTGTTGACCCGGCTCAAGGCCATGGCCTCGATCGCGTCCGCTGAATGGGAAATGGAGCGCAAGGTGTTGCCGGACGAGGGATACGGCGCCGGCGAGCCATTAGAGACACTCACCGCCGCTGTGCAGTGGGGCGATCCGGCGGCCAACGGTCTGCGGCTGGGTCTGGCCGGGCCGGCGAATGGCGAAAAATGGCTATCCGGTTCCGAGCGCACCCTGGAAATTTACCTGCGCAACTACGGCGATGAACCGGTGAAGTTTTCCTGGACGCCCCGGACCGACGAGGGCCTGGACCTCCTGCTGACCGATGGCGATGGCCATCCGCTCCAGGCCTCGATCGTCGGTTGGGCTGGCCCGCTGATTCGCAAGCATTGCCGGCTCGATCCCGGTCATTTTCTGAAACTGAAGCCGCATGTGGCATTCAGAATCCTCGAAGCCGATGTCGACGGAACGAGCCCCGGGCACGGTTCCGAATGGAATAGTTTTCTCGTGGAGGCGCCGGGCATCTACCGCTTTGAAGCGATCTGCCGCATCGGCCTGAGGGATTGGGCGGACAGCCGCGGAAACAAATGGCTGCGGCCCGCAGGCGAGTGGGAAGGAACTCTGATGACTCCGCCGGTGGAAGTCATCATCGGAGACGCGGGGACGGTGAAAGTCGTCAGAAAGGACGCGACGACGGTATCGGCGGATTCGCCGCGCCCACTGGTGAACGCGAACCCTTACCCTTACGCCACCCGCACGTTCATTGGCGGCGTCCGCACGTTGCGGGGGTACGAGTATCTCAGTGGCCGGGACCGCCTGCCGATGCCTCTCGATAGATTTAGCCATCCGTTCCGTCCCGCGTTCGGCCCCGCCCGCGAGGACGGCCTGCAGGCCGCGTGGGTGCTCGATCCGCGGAAAACGAGCTATCACGTCGGCGAAATCGTTCAGTGTCGCGTCCTGTTCCGCAACAGCGGCAAGGAGTCCATCACGTTTGAAACGGACGCCTGGCACCAATTCGATACCTGGCGGGCCACCGACGCGGCGGGTAACACCATCGAGGCGAAGACGACGTGGTTCAGCGGCCTCACGCGGCTGGAGAAAGTTGTGTTAGGCCCCGGCGAGGTGAAAGAAATCTCCGCTCACGGCGTCGGCATCGGCCTGGCGGAGTATGCCGAGGCCACGAAACTCGGCTGCGAGTTGTGGGCGAAGGAGGGCGACGAGGTCACGTGCGTCTGGGACGTGCAGGTGAGTCCCTCGAGCACCGAACGGCTGCGCACGGGGCCTGTGAGGTTCAAAGTCACCGCCCCGGGCGAGGCCAAGTAGACAGCCTGGCCGCGGGCGAAGCCGTGTGTGGATCGGCATGTTCCGCATGACGCTCCGCGCTTCGTGTAAAGAGCGCTGCCATCCACCCAAGAAGGAACCGCGAATGACGAATGCCGATAAGGCACAGACTTGCAAGCAGACAAGACAACACGTCTTCCCGTTGCCAACGGCCTCATCGTGGCAAGTCAAACCCGTTCCCTGGAGTGAAGTGTCAACGAAGTGGAAGTTAGCCACTTGCTTTCGGACATTGTTGCTGGACGCGCAGCTTCGGGGTGGGGCGTGA
>CAZYHO010000789.1:0-1961 GCA_964647495.1 uncultured Akkermansia sp.
CCTCGCGAGGACAAGGTTGACAGAAAGGCGGCGTGTCCGTTAGCTCACATGAGGTTTTTTGTTCCGTTCATGACCGCCATGCCCCCTGCCCCGTTTTGTTATTCCGCACTCGCGCTGGCTGCCTGCCTTGCCACCGTGAGCCCTGTGCACTCCGAGCTTCCGCCGCTGATCCCCCGCGACGTCCTTTTCGGTAACCCCGAACGCACCAACCCAAGGCTCTCGCCCGATGGAAAACGCCTCGCCTGGGTCGCTCCCGACGACAACAACGTCCTCCAGGTCTGGGTGCAGACGATCGGGCAGGACGACACGCGCCGCGTGACCGACGACAAGAAACGCGGCGTCCGCATGTTCGCCTGGGCATACAACAGCCGCGTCCTCGGTTACCTGCAGGACACCGACGGCGACGAAAACTTCCAGATCCACGGCGTCGACCTCGACACGGGAAACGTGCGCAATTTCACGGCAATCCAGGGGGTGCGCGCGGCCATCGTGGACCGGCATCACGAGCATCCCGACGAGTGGCTTGTCTCCCTCAACGCGCGGGACCGCTCGAATTTCGACGTGTACCGACTGGACCTCGGCACCGGCGCTCTTGTCCTGGACACGGAAAACCCGGGCGACGTCGTCGGTTGGGGCACCGACCCCGATTTCCGCGTGCGCCTCGCCTACGCCGGCCTGCCCGACGGCGGCTGGGAAATCCGCGTGCGCGACGAGCCCGGAGCGCCGTGGCGCGTATTGAAGCGTGTCGGCCCGGATGACAATCTGGCGCCGATCGGATTCTCCGCGGACGGGCGCTCGGTGTTCATCGAATCATCGGACGGGCGCGACACCGCGGCGGTCATCGAAAAGAACGTGGAAACCGGAGCCGAAACCGTGCTGGCGGCCTCCGACGAAGTCGACGCCGGATCGATCATGGTCCATCCGACCCGCCATGTGATCGAGGCGGTCGCATTCGAACCGGACCGCACTCAATGGCAGGTGCTCGATCCCGCCGTGCAGGCGGACTTCGACGGCATCCGCGCGCTGAACGACGGCGACTTCTGGATCCAGAGCCGCAGCCAGGCCGACGACGTGTGGCTGGTCGGGTTCACCGGCGACCAGGCGCCCACAAGTTACTACCGCTGGGACCGGAAAGCCGCAAAAGGCGAACTGCTCTTCAGCGTGCAGCCGAAGCTCGCTGAGTACACGCTGGCCCCGATGAAACCGGTGACCATCACGGCGCGCGACGGGCTGAAGCTGCGCGGCTACCTCACGCTGCCGGCCGGCCTTCCTCCGAAAAACCTTCCGCTCGTCCTCAATGTTCATGGAGGCCCGTGGGCGCGCGACACATGGGGAATGGACTCAAGCGCCCAATGGTACGCCAACCGTGGTTACGCCGTGCTCCAGGTCAACTTCCGCGGCTCGACCGGCTTCGGGAAAAACTTCCTCAACGCCGGCAACCGCCAGTGGGGCCTGAAAATGCACGATGACCTGCTCGACGCCGTCGAATGGGCGGTCAAGGAAGGCATCGCCGATCGCTCCAAGGTCGCGATCACCGGCGGATCGTACGGTGGATATGCCGCGCTCGCCGGCCTGGCCTTCACGCCGGACGTGTTCGCCTGCGGCGTGGACATCGTCGGCCCGTCGAACATCCGGACGCTGCTTGGCTCGATTCCGCCCTACTGGAAACCGATGCGCGCCATGTTCGACGTGCGCGTCGGAAACATCGACGACCCGAAGGACGCGGACCTCATCCGCGACGCCTCGCCGCTTTACAAGGCCGGCCAGATCCGCCGCCCGCTCCTCATCGGCCAGGGCGCCAACGACCCGCGCGTCAAGCAGGCCGAGTCCGAACAGATCGTCGCCGCCATCGAACAAAGCGGAGGAGCGGTCACCTACGTTCTTTACCCCGACGAAGGTCATGGATTTGCCCGCCCGGAAAACCGCATCGATTTCCAGGCGCGCGAGGAAAAATTCCTCGC
>CAZYHO010000790.1:0-1942 GCA_964647495.1 uncultured Akkermansia sp.
AACGTGTGCGGGTTGACGACCTGGTATGTGTTCGGGAAGGCGAACTGCTCTGTGTCCAGCGCCAGCAGGTTGTGCAGGTGCGTCGTGCCGGACCGCCAATGCCCGATGACGAAAACCGGCGGCGGCACTTCCACGCCGGCCACCGCTTCTCCGAACAACCGCTCTTCGCGCCACCGGTGCACCGAGTTCAACGCCGCGGCCGCCGTGATGAAGGTCGCCCTGTGCCAGTAGCAGGCATCCACCGCAAAACGGTTCTCGCGCAGCAGCCGCAGCCAGTCTCCCGCCGTGATGCCGGCGAGGTAATTGTGAGCCAGACTCCAGCGGTGTTTCAGGGGGGTGCGCACGGCGGTTTCGGTCGGGCGCTCAGGAATCGCTCGCAGTGCGGGAATCCGCGGAGGCGGCGGAAGCGGCGGCCCGTTTCCGCTTCATGTGGGCGCGGGCGGCGGCGACGAGATAGTTGCAGGCCTCGAGGCACAGGATGGGGAGTTCACCGCCGCCCGGACCGGCATCCGTTTTCTCCGGCGGGAGGTTGCCTAACGGTACGCCAGGCGCGAGCGGCCACGTGATGCGGCGGCGGCACCGGGTGGCGAATTCGCAGGTGGCCGCGACAACGGCGCGGCAATCGTCGTCGTCAAGCCGGCGCGTGATGCGGTACATGCCGGTCTGGCGCTCGAACGTCTCTTTCAGAGGCACCGGAGTGGCGCGGCCGGCGTTGAAGGCGACCCAGTTGCCGAGCGCCGCCGGGTAGAAATAGTCCAGCGCCTCGCGCAGCGCGGCGGCGTGCGGCACGACGAGCCTCCAGCCGCGGACGAGCGTGGGCGCGGCCTTGAGCGGCCGGTAGTGGCCGGCGGTATCGTGCCGGGCGATGTCGCGCGCGGATTCCGGGCTCCGGTGGCATGTCAGCGCGGCCTCCGGCGCGGCGACGTCCTCGGCGTGCCGCAACTCCCAGCCATCGCCGGCGCGGCGGACGAGCAATTCGCCGATGCGATACCCGCCGCCTTCGAGCCAGGCTTCGAGCGTTTCGGTCAGCGGGGCAGGGGAGGCAGGGGATGAGGATGATGAAGTCATGCTGCCTGAGAAAGCGCCATTGCCGCGACCTGATCCAGGATGACGTCGGCCATGAGAGGATCAGTGCCGATGGCGGCGGAATAATAAAGGTGGCGGCCGCGGAGCGCGTACGGGTTTCGACGGAAGACCTCGCCTTGATTGGCGCTGATCGCGCCCGCGCTGGCCCCGGTGATGCCGAGCAGCACCGGAATGTCTTCGTAGCTGTGCAGGCCGTCGGCGATGAAAAACGGCACGACCACCACGTTCGGAGCGGTCGTCAGTTCGTCCCACTTCGCGACGAGCGGCTCCTCCTCCATGTACGCGTCGACCACTTCCGCGAAGCCGGCGCCGCCGCGCGTGATCAGATCGACCTGCGACCTGATCGCCGCCGCCGAGTTCTCGTTCAGGCTCGTGCCGTGTCCGACGATCACGAGCGAGATCTCGCCGGGTGGCACGCCGGGGGCGATTTCCGAGGCGCGCTTGAGAAGCAGCCGCGTCATCGACGGGTGGATGCCGACCGGGTCGCAGTAGCGGATCGTCCGCCCGCCGCGCCGCGTCACCGCGCCGGTCAGCTCAAGCTCGCGCGGCAGCACGTCGCGCGTGAAATACCCTTCGCTGATGAAATTCGGCACCACATACACCTCGGACGCATCCAGCATGTTCATCACCTCGCGGAAACCGGGCTCCTCTTTCCAGAACGCGCACTGCACCTCGCGGAACAGGCCGCGCCGCCGCAACGCGTCCGCATGCTGCCACGTCGGCGCCGATGAATCCGGATTCTGCGTCGATCCATGGCCCAAAATGAGCAGCGCCGCCTCCCGCCACCGATCCAAAGTCGCTGAGGACCACCGCTCCGAAATCGTCGAGGGAATTCCCATCCGGTTTCATACCCCGC
>CAZYHO010000791.1:0-1942 GCA_964647495.1 uncultured Akkermansia sp.
ACTCCGACCGGCGTCCGTTTGCCCGCAGGGTGCCGCGCGTCCCGGAACCGCGCATTCCACACCCACGACACCAGCGGCCACATGCCAAGCACCAGCACAAGGGTCACGGTGCGGGAGCCGATTTGCCACGCCGCAAACAACGCCAGGGCCGCCAGCACGGCGATGACCGCCAGCCTTGCGCCGGTCGAACCACCACGCGCCAGATCGACATCCGCGAAAACGATGTCAGGTGTGTTCAGGCAGCGCGCGCCATACCCGTTGCGCGTGACCACAACGTCGCCATGACGCGCCACCACTTCCTCACGGATCGGTACGCCCTCGGTTCCATTGTAGGCCACCTTGCGCTCGCGCCTCGCCGTCACCCGGCCCGCCAGCAGGTCGTCCATCGCCTGCGCCGCCCGAGCCGACGCCATCGCCTGCGCTTCGGCCTCGCTCCGCTCCGACCACCCGAACCTCTGCACCACCACGCGCCTCCCTCTGATCAGATTCTGCGTGTGGGCCTCCGCCCAATGGTTCGGGACAATCATGACCAGATCGACGAGACTCATGCGGCGGGCAGCGACAACCGATGATTCTTTTGAATCCTGTCCCGCCATCGATCCGGGAGCTTCCCTTCTTCAGCGAACTCCGGCCAGCGCTTCACCGCTCCCACAACTTCATCAAGGATCGTCGGCGCGCGCCCACGCTTCATCAGAGCTGACTTCGCGCCTGCCACGAGATCAGTCATCGTGAAGCCATCCCGCTTTCCATTCAGTGTCATCTGGTGTGTGGCGGTCCACGAACCCGAGGGGTTGTAGCTGAAGGTCACGTCGAAGGCCGGCGCCAGCGACCATTCGCCCTGCTTGTTCATCAGGAATGCGATGTTTTTTACATGGTCATCCTGATTGCGCGCCACGATGTTGAAAACCATCCGCCGGAATTGCTCCTCCACCGCCTCCATAGGCAGGCCAAGCCGGCGGATCACCTGCAACGCCTGCTCGTAGGAATAGGCCCCGGCCTGATTAAAATCGAAATGCGCCAGCGCGCAGAGCGATTGCATGTGCCATTTCTCTCCGCCTGACAGCCGGTCGAACCGCCGCGTCATAAAATGACGCCGCCCGTTTTCCTCCAGCAACCGGCATTCGCTCATCGTGATGCCTGCTGCCTTCGCCATCAGGTGGTAGGCATACTCGATCGCCCCGTAGCCCTTCGGATCCTCCATCTCCTTGTCCTTGTTGCCCGCCACTCCATCGAATTTCAGCAGCCAATAATCGAACCCCTCGCCCGCCGCGATCTGGCCGGAGCGCACCTCGTTCGTCGCACGGTTCCAGGCGATCACCGCCTTGGCCCGCGCCCCGCCAGCGGACGTCCCCACTTGCAGTATATCCCGCAGCGCCTTCTCTCTTTCCGCCTCGTGGAAATGTGTGGATAGATCGCTCCTGCGGGTCAGCACCTCGCCGGCCAGCCTCACCAGCGCGTCCACATCGATCTTCGACGCTCTGCGTGCTCTCGGTCCCAGTGCGGGCACAAACTCCAGTGCTCCCATGCCGCGCATGCCCGTGTAACAGAGTCGTTCCACCGCATTGAAACTCTCCGGCCGGCGTCCCTGCCTCGCAAGCCAGTCATTGATGAGCGCGTTGCCGAACTTGTCCGGCAGCGAATCCGCCAGCAGTCCCGGTAAACCATGAAACGTGTTTCTCGGCAGCTCGGGAAACGCGTACACCCGATCGCTCAGAGGCATCACCAGCGGTGAAAGCTCGATCCCGCTGCGCGAAAACTCCGGGTCGTATTGGAACGCCGCCACTTCCCGCCCCTCGTCAAGCGACACGGCGCCGATGGTCCGGCCCCAGAGCTGCACGCTCGCGATCATGACGGGTCACCCCACGTCCATTTTTTTCCCTGACTCGACGCCGCCTTCCGGCCGGAGGCCCGCCGACGCTTCCGCCCCTGCAGTTTCAGCCGC
>CAZYHO010000792.1:0-1940 GCA_964647495.1 uncultured Akkermansia sp.
TTCGTGCCCTTCGAGAAATTCGTGGTTCACTCTTCCCTTGTGACCGCCAGGAATTTGCTTCGAGGAACTCGGAGACACCCATTCAGTGTTGACCGGCGAATCTGAAGCGGGCCGGTGGGCGAGAGGTCGAACTCCGAGAGTTCGGCTTTCGAAAGCCGCCCGGTCTCGACGCCACCGCGCACCCACGCCGCCCTCGCTTCCAAGCGGTCGGTCGGCGTTGCCGGTTTCAGGCCAGAGCCATTTCCTGGGAACTTCCACCATCGGCAGGGCCAAACCGCCGCTCCCGGCATGTGGCCACTCCCGATTATTCCGGGATGCCGGTCGGCGCGGAATGCAAAAGTGGGTGTCTGCCATTCCCGTGGGCGTCTGCCATTCCCGTGAGATATTGACGTTTGCGCGCTGGCGCGCCACCTCGCAACCTGCGCTGATGTCGTTTGTCACTCATCTGGAATGCGCTCTCTGCGGGCGCCGCTACGAGCCGCGCCGCATATACAACCTGTGTGAGACCCCGGAGTGCCGCCGCCCGCTTTGGGTGAAGTACGACCT
Organism: uncultured Akkermansia sp.; assembly: GCA_964647495.1. Lineage (GTDB taxonomy): Bacteria > Verrucomicrobiota > Verrucomicrobiia > Verrucomicrobiales > V1-33 > CAJBME01. The sequence continues at coordinate 547 of CAZYHO010000792.1, forward strand.
CGCCGCCGTCCGCAGCCGCTTCCGCCGCGAAGCCTTGGCCGATCGCCCGGAGACCCTCTGGCGCTACCGCGAACTGCTCCCCGTGGAGGACGAAGCCAGCGTCGTCTCGCTGGGCGAAACGATGACCCCCATCCTCCCGGTGCCGCGCCTCGCCGCGAATTTCGGGATGTCGCGCCTCGCCGTGAAGGACGAAAGCCGTCTCCCCACCGGCAGCTTCAAGGCACGCGGCATGGCCATGGCTCTCTCCAAGGCGAAGGAATTCGGCATCCGGCGCGTCGCGGTGCCCACGGCCGGAAACGCGGGCGGCGCGATGGCCGCGTATGCGGCGCGCGCCGGCATGGAGGCTTGGGTTTTCATGCCGGAGGACACTTCGGTGATCAACCAAAAGGAATGCTTTCTCGCCGGGGCCAGCACCTGGCTCGTCAACGGCCTCATCACCGATTGTGGCCGTATCGTGGGCGAAGGGAGCGAGCCCATGCGATGGTTCGACGTCTCCACTCTCAAGGAGCCTTACCGCATCGAGGGCAAAAAGACCATGGGCCTCGAACTCGCCGAGCAGCTCGGCTGGGAATTGCCCGACGTGATCCTTTATCCCACCGGCGGAGGCACCGGCCTCATCGGCATGTGGAAGGCGTTTGCCGAGCTGGACGCGCTCGGCTGGCTGGAGTCCCCCCGGAAGCCGCGCATGATTTCCTGCCAGAGCACCGGCTGCTCTCCGATCGCCACCGCATTCGAGAAGGGCGAGCGCTTCGCCGCCAGGTTCCCGAATGCCGCCACCGTCGCCAGCGGCATCCGCGTGCCCGCCGCCGTGGGCGACTTCATGATCCTCGATGCCGTGCGCGAGAGCGGCGGCCTCGCCCTGGCCGCCCCCGAGGCGGACATCCCCAAGTGGATGCGCCTCGCCAATTCGCTGGAAGGAATCTCGCTCTGCCCCGAGACCGCCGTGTGCCTCGGCGCGCTCGAGAAACTTCTCGCAACGGGCGCCATTCAGCCCGGCGAAAACGTCCTCATCTTCAATACCGGCGCCGCCCAGAAATACCCGGAGTCGGTTGACGAAAAACTCCCCCGCCTCGACATCGCGAAGCCCATCCCATGGGCCGAACTCGGTGAGCCTCTCCGACGCCCACGTGTCGATTGACCCCAGGAACTCGCAGACACCCATTCGATGCTGAACGGCGAATCTGAAGCGGGTCGGTGGGCGAGAGGTCGAATCCCGAAAGTTCGGCCTTCGAAAGTCGCCCGGCCTCGACGCCACCGCGCACCCACGCCGCCCTCCCTTCCAAGCGGTCGGTCATCGTCGCCGATTTCAGGCCAGAGTCATTTCCTGGGAACCTCCACCTTCGGCAGGGCCAAACGCCGAACCGCCCCTCCCGCCATCTGGCCCACTCCCGATT
>CAZYHO010000793.1:0-1937 GCA_964647495.1 uncultured Akkermansia sp.
CCGAGAACGAGGACTATCCCAAGGACCCGGAATTCCGGAAACAATGGGGGCCGCGTGGCGTGCTCAAGGCCACTGCGGACGGCAAGATCGAGGACACAGGCCCGCTGAACAAGAAGCGCATGGAGACGGTGGACGAGGAATTCCTGGCGGCGACGAAGGATTTCATCGACCGCAGTCACAAGGCGGGCAAGCCGTTCTTCTGCTGGTATAACGCGACGCGCATGCACGTCTTCACGCATCTCAAGCCGGCGTCGAAGGGTAAGACGGGGCTGGGCACGCAGGCCGACGGCATGACCGAACACGACGGCATGGTCGGCGAACTGCTCAAGCAGCTCGACGATCTCAAGATCGCCGACAACACCATCGTGCTCTACACCACCGACAACGGCGCGATGAAAAACCAGTGGCCCGATGGCGGCGCCTCGCCATTCCGCTCGGAGAAGGACACCAACTGGGACGGCGCCTTCCGCGTGCCGGCGCTCATCCGGTGGCCTGGCAAGATCAAGCCCGGCACCAACTTGATGGAATTGTTTTCCGCGGAGGACTGGCTGCCGACGCTCGTCGCCGCGGCCGGTGGCGACGCCAATTTGCGCGAGAGTGCGAAAAAAGGAGTGAGCGCGAACAACAAGACGTTCAAGGTGTACATCGACGGCTACAACCAGCTCGATTATCTCACTGGCAAAGCCGAGAAGGGGGCGCGTGCCGAGTTCTTCTACTTCAGCGATGATGGCGACCTCATGGCCTACCGCGACGACCGTTTCAAAGTCATCTTCGAACGGCAGGATGCCAAGGGGATGGCAGTGTGGCGGCAGCCGTTGACCGCTCTCCGCGTGCCGCTGGTGATCGACCTGAAATCGGACCCCTACGAGGAAGCGTGGGACAACGCCGCCAACTATGAGGATTGGCTGGCCAAGCGCTCCTATCTCGTGCTGCCCGCCGTGGCCAAAGTCGCCGAATATCTCGCGACCTACAAGGACTTCCCGCCGCGTCAGCGCCCGGCCTCGTTCTCGATCGACCAGGTGATCGACAAGCTGAACGCCAGCATCAAAGGCAAATGACACCTCCAGCTCATGGCCGGCAAGCCGCAAAAGAACCGACCTAAACCCAAAGATGAAAACAAATCTCGCTCGTCTCGCCTCCACTGTTGCGGTGACCGCAACGCTCACCGTCTCCACGTTGGCGCAGGAGAAAACCGCGCCCGCCGATTCGCATGGCTGGATCGGCACGGAAACCGTCAAGACCCGCTTCGGCGACTTCGAGTTCAAGAATGGCTATCCCACGCCCACCGCCGCGGATGCGCTGCTCGACCAACTCAAGTTCAACCGGGCCATCGAGGTTTATCTCACCCAGATGCCACCGGTAAGCCTTGCCGCGGAACATCGGGGCCTCGCGGCTTTTGGAGCCGGGGCCTCCAACCAGATCGTCATCTGGGAATCGCTCATGGACGCGGAGACCATCCTGCTCACCGCGAACACCGAGACGGTCTATGCCCTGGGACACCTGGACCTGAAGAGCGCTGGCCCCACCGTGGTGGAAGCGCCGCCGGAAATGCTCGGCTTCGCGATGGACGCCTTGCAGCGCTACCTGGTGGACATCGGCCCGCTCGGGCCAGACAAAGGAAATGGTGGCAAGTACTTGTTTCTTCCGCCGGGTTATGCAGGCGAGGTGCCGGAAGGTTACTTCGTCGCCAAGTCGCCGACTTATACGGTTGGCTTCGGAGTTCGCGGCTTCAAGGTGGACGGCAAGACGGATCAGGCCGTGGCGCTGATGAAACAGATCAAAATATATCCGCTCGCCCGGAAGGCCAATCCTCCGGCAATGGAGTTCCTGAACGGTTCAGGCAAGCCCATCAACACGATTCATCCAGACACCTTCGCGTTTTTCGAATTGCTCGCGCAGATCGTGGAGGAGGAACCGGCGGAGATTTTCAGCCCGCT
>CAZYHO010000794.1:0-1935 GCA_964647495.1 uncultured Akkermansia sp.
AGAACCTACCGCAAAACGCTGCGCTTCCGCCTGAAGGCGGGACTCCAACGCAACGGTTTTTCGCACGGTTCTTCAGTTGGAGTCCCGGCGGCAAGCCGGAACCTCAGGCCGAGCCGCGAAGCCAAGTGCGCAAAACCGTTCCGCGCCGCCCTTCCAGGTGAAAAGATTTCCATGCCTGGCGCGCGATTGTGGGCTATGAAGCCGGATGCGCCCAAACCTGCTTCTCACACTGGTCCTTCTCTGCGGGGTTCCCGGCTTGGCCGAGGAAAAACCCGAGTCGCCGCCTGTTGCCAAGCCTGATGCCGAGGCCGCCGAGGCCACGAAGACCGACGCAGACGCCCCCAAGGAATCCGCGGAAAAAGTCGAGTTGGTGACCATCGGTGACGGCCCCTATCGATTTACCGTCGACACCACGCAGGCTCCCGACCTCGAAGAGTGGACGAAAGAGAGCCTCATCCCGGTCATCAAGGAGTGGTATCCGAAGATCGTCGAGATGCTGCCTGGAAAGGATTACAAGGCGCCGGAGACGTTCCGCATCAAGTTCGACACCAGCTACAAAGGCGTGGCCGCCACGATGGGAACACTCGTCGTCTGCGACCCGACGTGGTATCGCCGGGAACTGAAACGCGAGGCGCTCGGCTCCGTCGTCCACGAACTCGTGCACGTCGTCCAGCAGTACGGACGGCAGCGCGTTCCGGGCTGGCTCACCGAGGGCGTCGCCGATTACATCCGCTGGTATCTCTATGAACCCGAATCCAAGGGATGCGAAATCAAGCCGGATGCCGCCGAGCGCGTCCGCCACAACCAGAGCTACCGTGTGTCGGCCAATTTCCTCAACTGGGTCGTGTCCGCGCACGACAAGGAACTCATTCCGGAGCTGAACGCGGCCCTGCGCGAAGGGCGCTACGCACCCGATTTCTGGAACCAGCGGACCAGGAAGGATCTCGAAACACTCGCCGCGGATTGGAAAAAATTCCTGGCCGACCCGAAAGAATCGGAGTGAGTGACGGTTTCATCCAATGACCGTCATCACTGTTGGCACCATCGCCCTCGACACCGTCACCACGCCGCAGGCGACCCGCATCGATCAGCTCGGAGGATCCGCGGCTTACGCGGCGCTGAGCGCGAGTTATTTCGCACCCGTCGAACTCGTGAGCATCGTCGGGAAAGACTTTCCCGGGAAACACCTCGAGCTGTTCCAGTCGCGCCGCATCGGCACCGGGAGCATCGAGGTCGTCGATGGAGACTCGTTCCGCTGGTCGGGCGAATACTTCGACGACATGAACCAGCGCGAGACACGCTCGGTCGCGCTCAACGTGCTCGAAGGATTTCAGCCGAAACTCGATCCGGCGGCCCGCTCGGCGGAACTCGTCCTGCTGGCGAATTGCAGCCCGGACAACCAGCTCGCCACGCTGTCACAGGTCGAGAAACCGGCGTTCGTCGTGTCCGACTCAATGGACCTGTGGGTCGACATCGCGCGCGACCGGCTGCTCGAAGTACTGCGGAAAACCGACCTCTTCGTCATCAACGACAGCGAGGCCCGGCAGTTCATGGAAACAAAGAACATCATCACCGCCGGCCACCGCCTCCTCGAACTCGGCCCGCGCCACGTCGTCATCAAAAAAGGTGAGCACGGCGCCCTCCTCTTCGGCCGCGGCGGCCAGTTCTTCTCGGCCGGCGCCTACCCGCTGCACGACGTGTACGATCCCACGGGCGCCGGTGATACCTTCGCCGGAGGCATCGCCGGCCACCTCGCCAGCCTGGGCAAACGCGAGTTCGAATTCCCGGACCTCGCGCGCGCCGTGGTCTACGGCAGCGTCATGGCAAGCTATAACTGCGAAAGTTTCAGCACCGACCGCCTCGAATCACTCACCCTCGCCGACATCGCCCTCCGCTTCGAAGAATTCCAGGGGTTCGCGCGCTTCTGACCACGCC
>CAZYHO010000795.1:0-1934 GCA_964647495.1 uncultured Akkermansia sp.
AGCCGGGGCGGCCGCCGCTGCCGTGAACTCCAGCGTAAACACCGTCGGAGCGGCGAGCCTGTTTCAGGAGGCGATTTATCGCGGCGGGATTTTCCGCAAGGCGATGATCGAGGACTGGCTGGCGAGCACGAAATTCGAACCGCGCGCGCTCGACCTTTGGACGACCAATTATCCGCACACGCGCTATTGGCAGGATCGCGAGATCACGCGCCATTTTGACAAGGTCAACGCGGCCGGGGTCCATATCGGCGGCTGGTTCGATATCTTCGCGCAGGCCACTGTCGATGCCTTTCTCGGTTATCAAGACAAGGGAGGGACGGGCGCCCGCGGCCGGCAGAAGCTGATCATGGGACCCTGGACACACAGTGTGCTGACCGAGCAGGCCGGGGACCTCACATTTCCCGGGGCCAGGACGACTCCCGGCGAGGTGCATGACCCGTGGAAATGGTTCGCCGCGACGTTAAGAGACGAGGCCAATGGCATCACCGAGGCACCGGCGGTGACTTATTATGTCATGGGCGCGGCGGGAGAGGCGGACGCTCCGGGCAACGAGTGGCGCACCGCCGATCAGTGGCCGCCGGTCAAAACACGGGAACGACTGCTGCATCTGCGGGCCGACCGCAGCGCTGTCCTCGACGGCGATTCCGGCGCGGGTGTGTTGAAATACACGAGCGATCCGGATGATCCCGTCCCGTCGATCGGCGGGTACGAGCTGACGTTGCCGGCCGGCCCGAAGGACCAGCGGGCGATCGAGTCGCGGCATGACATGCTCGTGTTTACGAGCGAGCCGCTGGCCGAGCCGCTGGAGGTCACGGGCAACGTGGTGGCGAAGGTCCGGCTTTCGTGCGGCGCGCCGGACGCTGATCTCATCGTGCGGCTGTGTGATGTGTATCCGGACGGGCGGTCGTTCAACATTTGTGAAGGCGCCCTGCGGCTGCGATTGCGCAACGGGCTGGACCGCGAGGAAATGATGGATTCCGCGCCCACCGACATCGATCTGCGCCTCTGGCCGACAAGCATCGTCTTCAATCGAGGCCACCGGTTGCGCGTGCACATCGCCTCGAGTAGTTCGCCGGCGCTGGAACCGAACCGCCAGAACGGCCTGGCGCCGCGCACAGGTCCCGCACGGAAGGCCGATCTGGAATTCGCGTTCGACGGCGCGCGCCCGCATCTGGTGCTGCCGGTGGCGGCGCATTGAGGGAGGCGTGAGACGTCAGCCCGGTCAGGATGCCGAGGACATTTCTGAGCAGATAATTGTCATTCGAGCGATTGAGGATCGGCCGCGCCCCGATCATTACCAAATAGGGAGGAATATGAATAAAAGGTGAAAAAGGGCACGGACACTTTTCAATCTGCGGGTTCAATTCTGAGCGTGTGGTGTTGCCGTGGAAATGGAAAGCGGACGGTGGTCGGCGCAGCCTGGACAGGAGCGCCGCAGTCGAAGCGCCGCAGGCGCCTGCGGCCCGTCGCCCCCGCCGCGAAGCCGATCAAGAACACAGTTTTCCAGCTCTTCAGCCGCGACACAAGAGCCCTGCCTCCATGCCGATACGCACGAGGCCGCAGATGACTGCGGCGCTCCCAGGGTACGGCGCTCCGCAGGAAAACACGACCCTTCAAAGCTTGCGAATGATCGGGGGATCGAAGCGTTCGCGGGAAATCCAGGCCACGTCCGCCACCTTGGCGCCATCGCTCGTCTCGATGGCGCATTCCGTGATGATGCGCCCACCGGGCAAATGCTGCTCCAGCCGCTTGCCGATTTCATACTGCAAGCTGCCATGCCAATTGTCCGCCGGACTCATGACGATCTGGTTGAAACGGTTCGTCTCGATCTTGAACGGCAGGTCGCGCAGATGGCGGTCCTCGCAGATTTGGATGCCTGGGGAGAATCGGGAACCAGGCCGCATTCTGGAAGCGCCAACCGCCGACGCGCCCGG
>CAZYHO010000796.1:0-1932 GCA_964647495.1 uncultured Akkermansia sp.
CGGTTTCTCCGGGCACACCGTTGCCGTTCTGATCGAGCGCATTGCCGGCCAGATCAGTGATGTTCGGGCCGATAAGTAGCAGGTAATCGCCGATGACCCGCCTCGCCGGGTTGATCGTGAGACGATAGCTCGTGCTGGTCAGCGCGTTCACGGTGACCGTGACGAGCTGGCCTGCCGGATCACGCAACTCCACATCGGCGGCGGTGAAGCTGCCGGCCGCCACGTTCTTGTTGAATGTCACCTCGATCTGCGAGAGCGGCGCGGACAGCGGCCCGGTGATGTTTGTTCCGGTTATCCTCAGCGGCTCGGCATCGATACTGAAGGTCCGCGTCCACACATCGGCCGGCGTTTCACCTTCGGTGCCGTTGAGGTTCTGATCCATCAGCGTGCCGCCGAGATCACTGATGTCCGGACCGGCGCTGAAAGTGTAATCGCCGCTCACGGTCAGCGGCGCAAATGTCACGCGGTACGTGTCGCCCGAGAGTGCCGAGACGCCGCTCAGCGCCACCACGCCCGAGGGGCCGGTCAGCGTGAAATCGGAAAGCTGCACCGAACCATTGAGGATCGTTTCGGAGAATATGACGTCGATGTGAGAGAGCCCGCGCGGCAGGAGGCCGGTGGCGCTTTGCGTGAGCACGTAAGGCCCGGCCCCATCGAGCGTGAACCCGCCCACGAACCGGTCCTGCGTTTCCCCTGGAGTGCCGTCGCCGTCCTGATCCATCAGGATGCCCGCCAGGTCAGTGATGGCCGGGCCGATGATCAGCTCGTAAACGCCCTCGATGCTCTGCGGCGCGAAGTTCAGGGTGTAGGTCGTGGCATTGAGCGCCGTAATCCCCGTGATGGCGATCGTCCCGCGCGGACCGCGGAAGGTGATGTCCGCCGCCGTGAAGCTGCCCGGTATGATCGGCGCCGAAAATGCCACCGTCACGCTGCTGGTCGTATTCGTGACCTGCCCGCCGGGCGTCTGCGAAACAATCCGCAGCGGCTGGCGGTCGATCACGAAGCTGCCCACATACGCCGCCGTCATCACGTTGCCCGCCAGATCCGCAATCGCCGGCCCCACATTCAGCGTGTACGTCCCGTTGAGAAAGAGCACCGGCACCACCACGCGGAATTGCGTGCCGCTGATCGCATTGACCGCCAGAATTTGCACGGCCCCTGCCGGGCCTGTCAGCGTCACGTCCCCCTGCGTGAAAGTCGCCGCATCGATCGCTTCGTTGAATGTCACCGTGATTTCGGTCATCGCCTGCGTCTGCGTCCCGGTCGGCGTGTGCGCGGCCACCACCGGCCGCGTTGCATCGATCCTCAACCCGTGCACGAACACGTCCTGCCCCGGCTCCGCCCCGATGCCGTCGCGGTCCTGGTCGAGCCGGAACCCGCTCGCCAGCGCCGTGATGTCAGGCCCCACACGAATTTCATAATCGCCGGCCGCCGTCAGCGCGCTCGCGAAAGTCACCCGATACGTGGCCCCCGCCACCAGCACGAGGCTGGCCACCGCCGCCGCCTGCGGTCCGCTCACCGCAATGTCCGCCGCCGTGAAGGTCGCCATATCCACAGGCTCGGAAAACGTAATGAGGATGGCGCCCACCCCGCCCACGCCCGCCGCCGCCGGACTCACACCCACCACCACAGGCCCGATCGGCAGCGCCGGTCGCGTCGTGAGGAAAGGCATGTACTGGACAAAATCGCTCACCGGCTGGCCCGCCGGATTCGCGTTGATCGGCCCATCGGCATTCGACGGGTCATGCGGCCCACCGGGATGGCCCCACCAGTTGCCGCGGAAATCCGCGTTAGCCGCGTTCGTGCCAGCATGAGCCACCGCTGTCGTATTCCCCTCGAACGCCGAGCCGCTCACCGTCGCCCGCGCGCCACTATTAATATGCACGCCGGTCGCCGAGCCGAAAACACCGAGCGCCGTGCCGTTGAACGTCC
>CAZYHO010000797.1:0-1930 GCA_964647495.1 uncultured Akkermansia sp.
TTTTCATAGAGCGCGCGAGTATGTCCGGAGCCGCGGGCGCGGGCAACGAGTGATTCGGCCGCGGCGAAGTGTTGCGTGCCAGGAGCCCGGCGGGATCGGAGGCCGCCGCACCCCGCTCCGCTTGCGTGCCGGCGCTCTTTCACTATCGTGGCTTATGAGCATGAGGACCCTGACCTGGGCTGAAGTCTGCGCCATTCCCTGGCTGCGGGACATCCCTGCCAAGATCGAGACGAACAAGAACAACAAGATCCTCGTGAGTCCCGTGTCCAGTTGGCGTGGCAGCTACGAATTCCGCGTCGGCACGCGACTGTTCCATTTGCTGCCCGGTGGTGAGGTGATGACCGAATGCCCCATCGAAACCACCGACGGCACACGCGTGGCTGATGTGACGTGGATGAGCCGGCGGATGGGATGATGCCACGCGTTGTATTTGTCTTGCGATTGCGACAAGTGGTTGAATTCCGCCCAGGCTTTCATGTCCACACTTGATCCCCACACCTGACCGATCATTGCCATGTCCGTCCGTTCTTCTCGTCCTGCCGCTGCCGCCGCCGCCACGTCATCGCGAAACGTCGGCCGCCGCCGGTTCCTGCGGGCCGGGGCCGGTGTCTCCGTCGCGGCGCCATTGATCCTGCGTTCAGGCCTGCTGCGCGGCGAAGACACGCCCGGCAACAAGATCACCGTCGGATTTATTGGCATGGGCGACCACGGGACTTCGCGCAACCTGGGTACATTCCTGCAACAACCGGACGCGCGTGCCGTGGCCGTCTGCGACGTGTTCCGCAGCCGTCGCGAAGAGGCGAAGCAGCACGTAGATGCCGCCTACAAGAACAAGGACTGCGCGGTCTACGCCGATTTCCGCGAACTGCTCGCGCGCCCGGACATCGACGCCGTGATGATTTCCACGCCGGACCACTGGCATGCGGTGATGAGTGCCATGGCCCTGCGCGCCGGCAAGGATGTCATCTGCGAGAAACCCACGCTCACGATCGCCGAAGGACGTTTCGTCGCCGATCTGGTCAAATCGACGGGCCGCGTGTTCCAGACGTCCACCGAAGACCGCAGCCTGCCGGTCTACCACAAGCTCGCCGAGATCGTCCGCAATGGCCGCATCGGCCGCCTCCAGCGCATCGAAGTCACTTTGCCGACCGGATTCGACTACCCGGACGAGCCGGAGATCCCGGTGCCGGACGACCTCGACTACGACCTCTGGCTGGGCCCCGCGCCGGTCGCTCCATTCACGGCGAACCGCACCGAACTCATGCACTGGCGCCACATCTTCGACTACTCCGGCGGCATGCTCACCGATTGGGGCATGCACCAGCTCGATACCGTCCAGTGGGCGAATGACACCGAGCGGACCGGCCCGGTCGAAGTCAAGGGCGCCGGCGAGGCCAGGGAGGACGGCCAGTTCAACACGTACCGGCATTACGACATCGAGTACCGGTACGCGAGCGGAGTCGTGCTCCACGTGAAAGACGGAGGCACGGGCATCCATTTCCACGGCACGGACGGCTGGGTCGGCAGCTCGAGCTGGATCCAGGACCTCAAGGCGAGCCGGCCGGAGATCGTCAGCGAACCGTTCGGCGAGAAAGACCTGCGGCTTTTCACCTGTCCGGAAGGCGAGCACCGCAGCTTCCTCGACTGCGTCAAGTCGCGAAAGGATCCGTACTTTCCCGCCGAAGTCGGCCACCGCTGCGCCACGCTCTGCCACCTCGGCAACATCGCGCTGCAGTCGGGCCGCACGCTGCGCTGGGATCCGGAAAAGGAAGAGTTTCCCGACGATCCGTCAGCCAACGCAAGCCGCTTCCGGTCCCGCTCTCGGCGCGCTCCGTGGTCGCTCGAAGGCGCTTGAGGAGGGGCATGAGGCATGAGGCAGGCGGCATGGTGGGGGCACGGTTCATGGGGCATGGGCGGGCGGTGTCCTGGG
>CAZYHO010000798.1:0-1927 GCA_964647495.1 uncultured Akkermansia sp.
TTCCAGAGGTCGGCGTTGGGATCATGGTGGTGTGTCTTGTGAGGGGGTGGGTGAGGGCAGTAGCGAACCTGGGGGATCATGCCACGAAGGTCAAGATTTCCTTGATCGTTCAGCAAGTGATACAATGAACACTTGACTTCCACGGCGTTCGTATGGCACAGGGGGGCTCCCATGGGGTCTTCCCCTCCGGAGGCAATGCGAGACACCCACGCACGGCCGAACCCGATGGTGGCCGATCAGACCCCCTCTCACCCACCACCACCATGACCCGCGCCCATGATCTGCCTGCCCGCCCACGGAAGCAAATTCCTGGCAGTCAATCGACAGCCAGCACGAGCCGTATCCGCGTGAAGACCAACGACGCCCTGATGCTTTCCGGAGGCAGTCCGGTCAGCCGGCTCACAACGTCCCTGTACAGCGCGACCTGGGGCTGATAGCCGGCCGCCCGCGCCCGCGCCGCCGCCTCGTCCGCCACATCATCCGTCTTGAAATCGACGATCACCGCTTCCGATGGTCCCACGATCACACGGTCAAATGTGCCGGTCACCCAGCCGTCATCGAGGATGATCTCGAACCGTTTTTCGCGCCAGAGCGTCCATCCGGCCGGCACGCGGAGCGCGGCCGCTACTGAAGGATCGTCCAGGCACGCCCGCACCTGGCTCCACGCCTCGTGCCGCGCCTCGTCCGGTTCGGGTGAAAGCGCCGCCCACCAGGCGTCGAGCGCCGCGCGGTCGTCCGGATCGGCCACCTGCTCGAACATGGCATGCGCCAGCACACCGAGTTCGCGCGCCGGCGTGCCCGCGGTCGAGAACAACTGGCCCGCCGTCAGCACATGCGTCTCGCGCCCCGACGGCGTCAACCGCGCCCTGCGGCGCACCCCCGCTTTCGCCGGAACAAAGACGCCGCCGCCCGGCTCCGACGCCGCCACCGCCGGCTGTGGTTCCCGGATCTTCACCGATTCAAACCAGCGAGCGTCGCCCGCGCACCAGCCGCATTCCCACTCCCGGCCGTCGGCGAACAGCGGCTCCGGTTCATCGCCATCCGGCGCCAATGCCCGATCGATCAGCGCCCTGGCATTCCTTGCTTCGCCATCCCCCGCGCCCTTCGCGCCGATGATGTACAACGCATGACGCGCCCGCGTCATCGCCACATACAAAGAGCACAAGCCTTCGTAGGCATACGCCGCCTGGCTCGCGGCTTGCGCTTCGCGCAGCACGTCGTCCGCCTCCGTGAGAATCCCCGGCGGCCGGCGCAGCAGCCAGCGCGTCGAAAAATCCTCGTCCCGCGCCCGCAGCAGTGGCTGCCGGCTGTCGTCGTGAAACGACTTGCTCCTCAGCCGCGGCAGAAACACCACGTCGAAATCAAGCCCCTTCGCCTTGTGAATGGTCATCACCTGGATCGCTCCGGGCAACGCCGACTCCCGCGCGGTCGATGCCTCCACCACTCGCAGGAACTCATCGATGTCGCGCGAGCCGCGCGCATCGAAGCTGCGGGCCAGTTCCGCCAACTGCCCGAGCCGCATGCGCGCGAACACATCGTCCCGCGCCAGCCCGGGCTCGATCCGCCTGGACCAGAAACGAATCCATGCCTCGAACCCATCGCCCAGAATAGCCTGCAACGTATGGCGGACGAGGCGCCCGCGGCTCCACCCGCCTCCGTCCCAGAGAGCCGAAAGCGGCGTCATCCGCACGTGTTCCCACGCCATGCTGTCACCCGGATGCGCCGCCGTGCGCAAAAGCGAGAGCAAGGCCAGCGTGACCGGGTTGTCCACCGCCACCGCGGCATCGGTTTCGCTGACCACCGGCGGCAGGCCGTGCTGGCGGCGGAGGAAATCGACCGCCGCGCTCACCTCGTCGTTCTTGCGCAGCAGAAAGGCCACCGTCAGGCATCGTTCGGCCGCCCGGATTTCCCGCAACACCGCCACCGC
>CAZYHO010000799.1:0-1921 GCA_964647495.1 uncultured Akkermansia sp.
AGTTCTCTGCCATTTTTGCGCGTTTGCCGCGTCCCCCATGCCGCCGTTTCCCGAACTGAAGGACATCACCCCGCCGAGCGCGCCGCCTTTTTCCTCACCGGAGGAGATCCAGGCGGTCGTGTGGCAGGTGTTCGGCGGCGTGGGCGCGCTGCTGCTGATCGCGGTGCTGTGGCTCTGGTGGCGGTGGCGGGCGAGGCGCGCGCGCCCCCCTGCCCTGCCGCTCCCCGCGCTCGAAGATCTGCGCCGGCGGCTCCTTGCGCTCCAGCCGCAGGCAGGCACGCTGCCGGCAACCGGTCTCGGCCAGCAAGTCGGCGACGCGCTGCGCGGCTACCTTCAACGCGAGCACGGCCTGCTCGCGCGCTATCGGACGACCGAGGAGCTTTTCGGGCTGACCCGCTCGCCGCGCCGTGCCGACGCGCCGCCCCCGCTGCCGTTCCTCAGCCCCTTCGCCGATGTCTTTGCCCGCTGCGACGCGTTGAAATTTGCAGGCGCCGCCGCCACGGACGCGGATCGGACCGCGCTCGTCGACGCCGCGCTGGCCGCCACCGACGCCGTGAGCGCCGCCCTGGCGCACCGCGCCGAGGCCCTGACCATGACCGGCGGCCGCTCTTCCCCGCCGCCAGCGCCCCCGCCAACGCCACCGACGCCGCCGCTCCAGCCGCCGCCCCTGCCGTTGGCGGTTTCACCGGCGGCCCCGCCGCCCTCTGCGGCGCCCGCGCCATCCACCCCGCCCGCCCCGCCATTGCCGGCGCCCGCCGACTCCGTCCGCTCCGCTGAAACCGTTCCCGCCGTGGCCCACCCTGTGCTTCCTCCTCAAAGTGATTCCTTCACCCAACCTCAATCCGCCGCCTTTGCCCGTGGAGCCGATGTCACTCCCGCTTGATGCCCTGTCCCCGGGGCTGGCCGATTGGCCGATCGCCGATCCGCCATTCCTCGCGGCGATCGGATCGCGATCCTTGAAGGAATTGATATCACTGCTGCCCGAGCATCGTTTCGCCGAGCCGCACTGGTTCTGGCTGTTCGCGCTGCTGCCGCTGCTCGCACTGCTGCGCGGCGCCCGCGGATCCGGCCCCGCAGTCGCATTTTCCTCGCTGCACATCCTGCGCCAGATCGCGCGCCCCGGCCGCTCCGCCATCGGCGCCCTCTCCATCACACTGCCCCTCATCACGCTCGCCCTCGGCATCGCCGCCCTGGCCCGCCCGCAACACGTCCGCACGATCGAGACGATCGACGCGAGCGGCGTCGAAATCTTCCTGGCCATCGACGTGTCGCTTTCAATGTCCATCGAGGACATGATGCTCGGGTCCACCACGGTCAACCGCCTCACCGCCGCCATCAAAGTCACCCGCGATTTCATCAAAGGACGCACCAGCGACCGCATCGGACTCGTCGCGTTCGCCGGCCGCCCGTACGTGCCGGGGCCGCTCACGCTCGACCACGATTGGCTGCTCGAAACGCTCAACGAGCAGGTCCGCATCGGCCTGGTCGAGGACGGCACGGCCATCGGCTCGGCCATCGGCGCCGCCGCGAAACGGCTCGAAGGCCGCAGCCCGGACGTGAAAAGCAAACTCATCGTCCTCCTCACCGACGGATCGAACAATTCCGGAAACCTGACGCCGCTGGACGCCGCCCGACTGGCCCAGACATTCGACGTGCGCATTTACACCATCGCCGTCGGCACCGAAGGCAACCACCGCATCCCGCTGCCGGACCGCTCGGGCCGCTACCTCCCGGGCGTGCGCCAGGAATTCGACATCGATCTCCTCAAACAGATCGCCGAAATGACCAACGGCATGTTCTTCCGGGCTCAGGACACCCGCGCCCTGGAGGAAATCTTCCGCACCATCGACACCATGGAGAAAACCGAAATCAAACGGCTGACCCGCACCGAGGTCACCGAGTTGTTTCCGCTGCTGGTCAT
>CAZYHO010000800.1:0-1914 GCA_964647495.1 uncultured Akkermansia sp.
CGACCCATGCCGCCGCGCGCCCCGGGTCGGTATTCGCCATTTCCACCGCGATCCGCGAATACAGAAACGGATCTTTCATGTGGGGATCGAACTCCGGCATCGACGCGAGCGCGCGCTCCGGATCGGGATCCAGGCCGCTCATTGTGTCCTCCGCGAGGGTGAGTTGCATCGAGCGCTTGTCTTCAGCCGGCAGCCTTTCCATGGCCGCCTGCACTTCCTCCGCGGGGAGGCCGTTGAGCAGTTTGATGAAAAATGGGTTTTCCCGGAAATACCCGGTCAGCTCCGGCAGCCAGGGCAGGATTTGTTTCCGGTCGTCCACGGAAAGACCGGGGATCACACTCCCTATCGCCGCGGCGCGTTTGTCCTCCGGCAGCAGCGCGGCGATGCGGTCCAGCGCGTGCGCAGGGTCATCCGTCACGAGGCGTTTCACGATGTCATCGATCACGCGCAGGTCTTCGCGCTGCTTTTCAGGCAGGTTCTGCCAGGCGGCGACCGCGGACTCGAGCGGCGCCTGGGCCAGCTCCATGCGCGTCAACTCCAGCTCGGCGGAAGCCTGAAATTTCTCCGGCAGCGGGTTGGCAGTCAGCCATTCCCGCGCGGCGGCGAGATCCGTGCGCGCCCAGACTTGAAACAATACCTGCACTTGCCCCGGCCCGCCAGGATTCTCGAACAGGCCGGGATTCTGCAGCACGCATTCGGCGGCGGCGACAGGATCGCTCATTGCCGCGGAGTGGAACAGGCTGTCGGCAGGTCCGTTTCCGAAATGACGTCGGGGGTCATCCGCGACTCCTTGCTGAGCCAGCCATTTCAGCGTCCCGGCAAGATCGCTCTTGGCGAGGACGGCGGCCAGGCCCGCCAGCGCCTCGTTTCTCTCTTCACCCGTGGGCAGGGCTTCTGCCCGCTCGCGCGCCGCTTCCAGATCGGCCTCGGCCAGGTGGTGAAAAAGCTCCCTCGTCATTCTGTGACGCGACCCTTCATCGAAGCTGCCGGACAACGATTTGCCGAGACTTTCGAAGAACGCCTTGGCGGCATCGAAATCCTGGCTCACCCAGGCGCCGAGCATCGCTTTCACATCGTACAAGCCAAGATGACCGAACCGCTGCAGCAGGCTGGAAACTTCCGCCGCCTGCGCTGGCAGCAGATCCCTGGCCAGAGTGATCGCAGCCTGTTTCACATGAAAATCGTAGCCGGTGATCTTTTCCGGCAGATTCTTTTGCAGGGCGGCCAGCCGTTCCGCGGCTGGAAACTCGCCGAAGCGGCGGATGATCATTTCGGACAGGAGCCCATGGGGTCCGAATCCAGTGTCCGGTTGCTGGCCGGCGAGCAGCCTTGCCACGTCGTCGCAGGTCGCGGCCGCCAGCCAGGATGCGAACTGCGCGATCTGCCGGGACGACGGACTCTTGAGCGCCGCGAGATCGTAGGGCAAGAGCGCGGAGGACGCCGCCCCCGGCGCGTGGAGCGGCGCGGGTTTGCGCGGTGCCTCGTGGACCCGAATGGGTGCGACATTGGCCGCGGGCGCGGGCCACAGCGCCCAGCCCATCACCGCTCCGCCCGCCACAGCGGACAGCACTCCCAGCCCGAAGCGGACGGATGATTCAGCGCGCGGGTGCATGGCGGAGCAGGGATTGTTTGACGGCGGGGGGCAGGCCGGAGGTTTCGATCTGGCGGCGCGCCTCGGCGGGAGCGCGCCGGAACCACGCTTCGGCGACGCGCTGGAGACGGCGCTGCCGCGCCTCTTCGTCGAGCGACGCGGCGGCCCAGTGCGCGGCGGATTCCGGATCGGGATCGGAGGAGTCTTTGATGAGATAATCGACCAGCCCGCTGATGGCCGTGTCCCTGGCGGGCGTCTCGGGCAGGGTCGCGATCCATTCGGACGCCGCCTGCGGATCGGCCTTGGCGTAGGCGATGGCGGTG
>CAZYHO010000801.1:0-1912 GCA_964647495.1 uncultured Akkermansia sp.
TGTACTTGTTCCGGCGCAAGAGCCGGACGGTGCGGGTGAGCACGCTGTTGTTTTTCAAGTCGCTGGCGCGCGAGCATCAGGAGAGTGCGTGGCTGCGCCGGCTCAAGCGGTGGCTTTCGCTGTTGCTCTCGCTGCTGCTGGTGTGTGGTCCGGTGGTGGCGCTTGGCCGGTTGATTGTGGCGCCGGCGAGCAGCGAGGCGCGGAGTGTGGTGGTGGTGGTGGACACATCGGCATCGATGGAGGCGCGCGACGCGGCGGGGGAGACGCGGCTGGAGCGGGCGCAGGCGCTGGTGCGGGCGCGGCTGGCGGCGCTTCCGGAGAGTGTGCCGGTGGCCTTGGTGACGGCCGGGCCGTCGCCGGAAATCGCGCACCCCAAGAGCACGAACCGCCGGGATCTGCTGCGCGCGCTGGCCACGCTGAAACCGCGGCCGGTCGCGGACAATGCGGCAGCGGCGTGGGAGACCGCCTCCGCGATCGCGGCGCTGGAAACACCGGCGGAAATCTGGTGGGCGAGCGAGTCGCCGCCGGGAGCGGAAGTGTCGTCTCCGGCGGGCGTGCGCCGCCGCGATCTGGGCGTGGGGCTGGACGGTCCGGTGAATGCGGGGATCACGGCTTTTGCGGTGAGCCGGGTGCCGCTGGTGCACTCGCGCTACCAGGCTTACGTGCAGGTGGCGCTGAATGCCGGAGCGGGTGGAGACCGGACGCTGGTCGTGGAACCGCGGGTGGCCGGGCGTCCGCTCGCGCGGCGCGAACTCACGCTGCAACCGGGCAGCACGCAGGGGCTCACGCTCGAAATCGAAGCCGCCCAGGAGCAGGTGCTCGAGGTTTCGCTGGAGATGGAGGGTGACGTGTTGCCGGCGGACAACGCGGTGGTGGCACGCCTGCCGGCGCCGCGCCCGCTGGTTGTCGCGTGGTTCACGCCGAAAGCGGATCCGTTCACCACGCTCGCCTTGCAGGCGCTGGCGGCCGAGGGCGAACTGGAGGTCTTCACCGGAGGCCCGGCGCAGTGGCCGCCTCCGCGGCTACCCGACGTGGCGGTGTTCGACGGCTGGCTGCCGGATGCCTGGCCGGACG
Source organism: uncultured Akkermansia sp. (assembly GCA_964647495.1). Classification (GTDB taxonomy): domain Bacteria; phylum Verrucomicrobiota; class Verrucomicrobiia; order Verrucomicrobiales; family V1-33; genus CAJBME01. The sequence continues at coordinate 1,075 of CAZYHO010000801.1, forward strand.
GAGTGCCCGCTCTGGTGATCAATCCGCCTGGCAGCGTCGGGCCGGTGCGCGCGCGGCCGCTCGATCCGCCGGTGCCGCGCGATGAAGTGCGCGCGATCGCCGAAGACCACCCTGTGCTTTTCCGGCTCAATCCGGGTCGGCTCGCGCTGACGCAAACCGCGGTCATCGACGCCACCGGCGCCCTGCAACCGCTGTGGCTGGCCGGTGACCAGCCGGTTCTCGCGGCCGGGGAAAGCGGCGGCCAGCGGCTCGTCGTGCTCGCCTGCGCGCCCGCGCTCTCCGAACAACTCCCGCTGACGACATCGTACCCGCTGCTGCTGGGCAACGCGCTCTATTGGTGCGCCGAGAGAACGATCCTCGCGCGTTCGCCGCAGGTCCAGCCGACAGGCACGCTCGTCGATGGCCTCACCACGCCGGTCGAATGGCGGGAATGGCGGGCCGGCGGGCTTGCCGCTCCGGTGGCGCAGCCGGCGCCGGCCAGCGGGATCATGATGCTCGACCGCCCCGGCCTGTGGCAAACCACGGACGGCGCGCGCGAAGGGGCCGCCGCTTTGCTCTCGCGCCAGGAGACCGATTTGAACGCGCCCGCACCCGCCGGGGCTTCGGCTGCCGAGGCTTCGTCCGCCGGGACCGCGGAGGCGGAGGCTGCGGAGGATCGCGGTTCTCAGCCCGCCACGCCGCCCACCGCGCAGCCCGCCGCCGTTGCGGAGCGCGGGGAGGAATCCGCGGCCGATGAGATGCCGCTGCGGTTCGGCCTGAGCGGCGAGCTGACGCGCTGGGTGATCGCCATGGTGCTTGTCGTCCTGCTGCTCGAAAGCTGGTTGTATCACCGCCATGC
>CAZYHO010000802.1:0-1879 GCA_964647495.1 uncultured Akkermansia sp.
GCGCCTGTGAGCATCATGACGAGGCGGTCGATGCCGAGCCCGAGGCCGCCGGCGCTCGGCATCCCGTGTTCGAGGGCCAGGAGAAACTCCTCGTCGAGGCGCTGGATCTCCTCGCCGGCCTGGTCGAGCAGCCGCTGGCGCTGGACGACCGGATCGTTCAGCTCGGAATAGCCGGGGGAGATCTCCTGTCCGTTGATCACGAGTTCATAGACATCGACCACCGACGGATCTTCCGCATTCTGGCGAGCCAGCGGAACGAGTTCCTTGGGGACATGCGTCACGAAGAGCGGATCGAATGTCTTTTCCTCGACAAGCTTCTCGAAGATCTGCTGCGTGACTTCGTAGTCCTCCGCGAGGCGAGAAACATCGACTCCGAGTTCCCGAGCCCGCTCGCGGCGGCGCTCCGCGGAGTAGTCGAACCACTCCGGATCGATGCCCCGGATCAGATCCTTGTAAGCGGCGCGGCGCCATGGCCGGCCAAGGTCGATCGTGCGGATCGTTTCTCCGGCCGCATCGGTGTGGGTGATCTGCAGGCCGCCGCAGAATTGTTCCGCGAGCGAGCAGATCATGTCCTCGACCAGATCGGCCATGACCGTGAAATCGGCGCCGGCCCAGTATGCCTCCAGCATCGTGAACTCCGGGTTGTGGCGACGCGAAATGCCTTCGTTGCGGAAATTGCGGTTGAGTTCAAAAACCTTCGGATACCCGCCGACCAGCAGCCGCTTGAGGTACAACTCCGGAGCGATCCGCAGGTAAAAGTCCACGTCGAGCGCATTGTGATGCGTGACGAACGGGCGCGCCGCGGCGCCGCCCGGAACCGCCTGCAGCATCGGCGTCTCGACCTCCACGAACCCGCGGTCCTGCAGATAGCGACGCACTTCGGCCACCATCAGGCTGCGCTTGAGAAACGTATCGCGGCTGCGCTCGTTCGCAATGAGGTCCAGGTACCGCTGGCGCGCCTTTTTCTCGGCGTCGGTCACGCCGTGCCACTTGTCAGGCAGCGGGCGCAGGCTTTTTCCGAGCACTGCGAGCGCGGTCACCTTGATCGACGGCTCGCCGGTTTTCGTCACGAATGTTTCGCCCTCGACCCCGACCCAATCGCCGATATCCAGCCCCTCCCTGAACAGCTCCCAGTCGCCCCCGGAAACATTCTTCACGCTGAGGAAAGCCTGGATGCGGCCGCCCAGATCAGAGACATCGAAGAACTGCGTCCTGCCCATGTCGCGCCAGGCCGTGATGCGTCCGAGGACGCGCACGCTCAGCCCTTCGGCGAACGCCGTGCGCAGCTCGCCCGGCCGGTGCGTCGTGTCGAATCGCCCGCCGAACGGATTGACCCCCCTCGCCCGGAGCGCGTCAAGCTTGGCGCGGCGCACCGCCAGCAGTTCGGAATCGCCCGCGGGAGCGGGAGCGGCGAGTTTCGTGGAATCATGTGGTGAAGTGTCCATGCAGCCAGGTCGGGCGGCCGTTGCGCCGGCCGTCATCCGTCTTTGGTAACCCGCCAGCGCCGCCGCGCGAGCGCATTCTCGCGCCCGATTTCCCGCTTTGCCCGGCCTCCGGCCCGCGTATCGGTCACTCGTCGCCGCGCCATGGCCGATCCTCATTGCCATCACCCGCAGACTCCCCGCGAAACCGCCGCCCTCGTCGAGGCCTGCGTGGAGAAACTCCGCGCCCGCGGCCTGCGGCGCAGCAAAGGGCTCGACGCCCTGCTCCGCCACATGGCCGCACACCACCGTCCCGCCACCCTGGCCGACCTCGCGAAAGTGCGCCTGCTCTCAGGCCTCGACCAGGCCACAATCTATCGCCTGGTCATGAAACTCGAATCCGCGGGCCTCGTGCGCCGCCTCGGGCTGCACGACCGCGCCACTTATTTCCAGCTCGT
>CAZYHO010000803.1:0-1857 GCA_964647495.1 uncultured Akkermansia sp.
GACGTTTGGGGACAGGCCCGGGATGCCGCCCCATCCTGCGTACCGATCCCCTTCGTGAAATTCGTGAAATTCGTGGTTCAGGCTCATCGGCGTTCTTGACCACGAATTTCATGAATGAATGGACAGGTGGCCGCGGAACCAAAACGGAGTCTGTCCCCATTCCCATTCCCGCCAGCGAACATGCCTTCCACGATCCCGCCGGAGCCATCGCCTGGGCCGCGCGGCAAAACGAGGAGCCTCTGCAACTCACGGCCATGCGCGCCGCGGTGCGCGGCTGGTTCCACACCGATGCCTTGGCGGCTTCCGAATGGCTCGCGGCCCAGCCCGCCGGCCCCATGCGCGATGCCGCCGTTCATGGACTGATCGATTCCGTGCGGCATGCCGCGCCGGAAGAAGCCCTGCATTGGGCCTCCACCCTGGCCGACGCCCGGGAACGTGAATCCGCGCAGCTCACGGTATTGAAAGACCTCGTCTGGCACAATCCATCCAAGGCTCAAGGGCTTTCAATCGATCCCGCTCTTCCCGAATCAGTCAGAGCGGGCTTGCGGCAGCATCTCGAACAACAAGCGAAATCAGGTCGCCACTGATTCCGCGGCCCTTTGTCTTCATCGGTCATGAACCTCTCGTCTTTCTTCTGGTCAGTAGGCGGCCTCGCAATGGCAGCCGCCGCCTTCCTGCTGGTCCGGTTTTTCCCGTCCCCTTCCGGCCCGGTCCGGCCCGGCTCGGAAGCCGTGGCGGACCACCCTGCGGCTGCCGCGCGTTCCACGGAGGAACCATTCCCGGCCCTGGCCGCCGCGGCCCGGGAAACCGACCCGCTGCGGCGGCGGTTGCGCTTTCTCGAACTCGTCGAAAATGCCGATCCCGCTGAATTGCGGCGCATGTATCTCGGTGGACGGATATCGTCACGGGAAAAACGTGACATCGCCCAACGCTGGGCGGAAACCGACCCCGCCGGCATGTTCGAGTTTCTCAAATCGACGAGTCGCGCCGAATGGGATCGAAATCCCGCTCAGAACGACCTCGCGCGCGACCTGCTTTTTCGCGCCTGGGCGCGACGTGATCCGGAGGCGGCATTGGCCGCGGCCACCTCGCTCCGCACACGCCCGCATTTCCGACGCGCGCTCGGAGAAGTGGCAAGCGCGACTCTCGAGTTCGATCTGTCCAAAGGCTTTGCCGCGCTCGCGGCCTTGCCCTCTGACGTGACGGCGCCGTTGCGTGACTCGGTCTGGAAAGACGATCCCGCCGGTTTTCTCCAGGCCGCCGGGGCAGGATCGCCGGATGTCCTGCGCCATGGTTGGGTGCGCCACGTCGTGAACTCGGCCTTTACGGAATGGGTCAGGCGAGATTCCGCCGCCGCCGCCGCCTGGTTGACGGAGCGGCCTCCCGAGCAGCAACGCCACCTCTGGAGCCGGTTGGCCTTCCGTCTGGCGGAGATCGATCCGACACGCGATGCCCGCTACCTCGATAGCCTCCGCCAGATGCCCGAACCATTTCGAGCCATCGCCCGCGACGCCGTCGCGGAATCCCCATGGGGAACCGACAACCGCAAGCAGCGGGCCATCGAGGCATTGAAGTGAACACGCACCGTCGGAATACCGGCAACCTCATGAAAAGATTCTGGGCAACACTGCTTCTCAATCAGGCTCTGGTTCTCGCGCTTACTGCGACCATGATGGACTTCGGAGTCACCGCACTGAGGTTCGGCGCATTGGCCATCGCCACAAATGCCGTGCTGTGGAGCCAGATCCGCCGAGGAAAATGGAATGTGCCCGAAAACAAGCGCGTCTTGCACTGGGCCGTCTCACTCATGTGGATCGCCTTCCTCGCGCTGTGCGTGCTCTTGGGAGCGTAGGCAGG
>CAZYHO010000804.1:0-1855 GCA_964647495.1 uncultured Akkermansia sp.
AACAAGTCCGCACCAAGCTTCGCTGTCCGGCCTGGGTGGGTACACCAGGCCGATAAACCCTGTGCGGAACCTCGTTGTGTTGAAGTCCCGCCTTCAGGCGGAGCTTGGCGCGGCCATCAGCCCGGTTTTCTTGAGACGTTGCCAGGCCAACTCCACTTGCGGTTCGTCAAATACGTGAAACTTGCGCTCGCTCCACTCTTGTAATCCTTGGAGCACCTCGGGCACGCTCCGCGCCCCTGCATCAGCCAGCCAATGCACGGTCGAAAGCAATTCCAAACCGTGCGGCGTTTCGAAGCCCTCGATCAGATTCAACACCCGCTCAAATCGCGCCCGCGTGTCCGGCCTGTCCGCCAGAAATGCCTCGGCGTCCGGGAGCGAATCCGGCAGCAAACGGATCGAGGTGTCCGGCTTGTCCTGACCGTCGCCATAACCGGTGATGTAATGTCCTTCCAGCGTGCTCAACACATGGCGGAGCTGATCCGCATACGGTCCGTAGTGATGAGTCCGGAACTGCAGACGCAACGGTTCGCCTGTTGCTTGCAAGAAATAGGAGAGCTTCTGCACCTCCAGCAAAGCCAGCCGATAGCCCATCTCCTCATACTTTCCCAGCAAGCCGATGACCGCTGCCCGGCCCGGCGTCATTTTGGGCCGTGGAGTCCGATTCGGCATCGCAGCCGCGTCCGGCATGCCGGCGGGTTCAAAAAGCAACACCTTTACCTCTGGGAAGGCGGCGAATGCCTCCTCGATCATCGGGCGCACCTGCCGCCAATCCAGACCGCCCAGACCACACCCCAGCGGCGGTACGGCGATCGAGCGAATCCCCAGCTTCTCCACCTGCTCCACCAAGTCCGCCAGCCCTGCCAGGATGTCCTCCGCGCGGGATTTTTCCTTCCAATGACGTTTGGTCGGGAAGTTCACGATCCACCGCGGGCCGCCCAGCGTGTTTTCCTCATAGATGAAAACTTCTCCCGGCACCACCCGTCCCGCGCCGCAGGCCTTCCGGTAGGCGGCGTAGTTGGAGGGGAAAGCCCGTTGGAACTGGAGGGCGATGCCGCGCCCCATCACGCCCACGGTGTTCACCGTGTTCACCAGCGCCTCGGCCTGCGCCTCCAGCAAGTTGCCCTGGGTGGGGATGATCATATTAATAATACCAATCGGATCGGATTTTTGCCGGCAATGCTACGTCCGCTCGTCGTAGAAAATATTCCACGCGCATCCAGGCGTCAACGTCCATCGCTGCGATCCCTCCCAGCGCGCTCACCGGAAAGAAGTGGTGCACCAGAAACTCCGCCTGCCGTCGCCGCCGCCGCTCGTCATCTCCGCCCCACATCACGGCTTCCATCAGCGGCCAGTCGATCCGCCGCAAATCCTCCAGATCATCGAAATACTCAGTGTAGGCCATCTCGGCGTGTCCTTCCGTGAAGCACCACGGAGTGTTCTGTGCCATTGCGCGCTCCACAGAAGTTACCAGATAGATTATCTCCTTTTGACCACCTCGATATCCCTCCACGTTGCCTCGGTGGATTGTGTAGAGCATCGGTGAACGCGGGGCAAAATAGAAAGGCACGTAATCGGCCAAGGTGCCGCCCGCCGCGAGTTCGCGCCCTCGTAGGGTTGCCACCTGCCGCTTTGCCCGGCGGTCCTTGATGTGCTGATGGGCGATGCCCGTCACTGTTTTGCCGTTTTCCTCCCTCATTCGGTCGCAGCACAACCCGCCGTCGGCCAGAATGCCCGGCAGATTGTCGATGTGGGTGACGTGGTAGAGCGGCGTCACAGTGTATTTGGAGTGCTTGGAGTGCGGCGGCATGCCGCCGCACTCCAAGGCGTTGCTCGTCATTCATGAGGCACGAATCTA
>CAZYHO010000805.1:0-1853 GCA_964647495.1 uncultured Akkermansia sp.
TTCGCCCGAGGACGGCGGGCGCCGGCTCGCATCCGCCACGGCCGCGGTGCGCGCTTCGCTGCCCGACTGGCTCGACGCGACCGGAGCCTCTGCCATGGAGGATGCCTGGCCCGCCCTTCGCGATGCCCTGAACGAACCCGCTATCGTCTGGCTGCGCGCCAACACGCTGCGGGCCACGCCGGACAAGGTCGTCGGCGCTCTCGCCCGGGAAGGCGTGAGCGCCATCGCCGCGCCGGGGCCGCACCATCCCGATGCCGTCCGGCTCGGCGTCCGCCGGAACCTGAAAGCCTCGCCCGCCCTGCGAGCCGGCTTGTTCGAAATCCAGGATGCCGGATCCCAGCAGATCGCGCCGTTCCTGCACGCGCGTCCGGGCGAGGTGGTCATCGATTCCTGTGCCGGCGCCGGCGGAAAGGCGCTGCACCTCGCCGCCCTCATGCGAAACACCGGCCGCATCATCGCGCTCGACGTCCGGCCGTGGAAACTCGACACCCTGCGCCGGCGCGCCGCCCGCGCGGGCGCCACAGGCATCGAATGCGTCCCGCTCACCGCCTCCGGGGTGCCAGCCTCGCTCGCCGGCGCCGCCGACCGCCTTCTCATCGATGCTCCGTGTTCCGGCCTCGGCGTCCTCCGCCGCCACCCGGACACCAAATGGAAACTCTCCCCCGCAGAACTGGAGCGTCTCGTCCTCCTCCAGGCCGAAATCCTCGATACCCATTCCCGTTTGCTCAAGCCCGGCGGCACCCTCGTTTATGCCACCTGCAGCTTCCTGCCACAGGAAAACAGCCGGCAAGTCCGCGCCTTCCTCGAACGCCAGCCCCCCGGCGCCTGGTCCCTCGAAGAAGAACGCCTCATCCTCCCCAACCCCGCCGACCCTCACGCCAATCACGACGCCTATTACATCGCCAGACTCCGCAGCCAGCCCCTTCGCGCCTGTGGGCAGTGACCAGTGACCAGTGACCAGTGACCAGTGAACCGTGAACCATGAACCATGAACCATGAACCATGAACCATGAACCATGAACCATGAACCGTGAACCATGAACCATGAACCGTGCCCCCCTGCCCTCCTGCCCCCCAAAACCTCACTTCGATCTTGAAATCCCCTTCTCTCCCGGTCATTAGGAACCTCCCATGGGACGTCAATGGCTGCACGACAAGAAGGCCGTCGCCTCGCTGAAGAAGTCGCAGGCGACGAGCAAACTGGTCAAGGAAATCATGGTGGCCGCGAAGATGGGCGGCCCGGATCCTGACCTGAACGCGCGTCTTTTTGCCGCGTGCGAGAAGGCCCGCAAGGAATCCGTTTCCAAGGACTCCATCGAGCGGGCCATCCGCAAAGGCGCCGGCATCGGCGATGAGCGCGTGGTCATGGAAAACGTGACATTCGAAGGCTTCGCGCCGCACCGGATCCCGGTCATCGTCGAGGCCGTCACCGACAACAACAACCGCACCTCGTCCGAAATCAGAGTCCTCTTCCGCAAAGGCTCCCTCGGCTCCGGCGGCAGCGTCAAATTCATGTTCGACCACGTCGGCCTCGTCGAAGCCCATTCGCCGGACCACTCGCTCGACCTCGAGGAAGCCGCCATCGACGCCGGCGCCAACGAAGTCGAACCGCTCACGCACGCCGACAACGACGACATCCCGGATGGCGCCCACGGCGCGCGCTTCATCACCGACCGCGCCGCCACCGCGGAGGTCAGCCAATGGCTCGCCGCCCACGGCTGGAGCGTCGTCACCAGCGAACTCGGTTACCTCCCCAAAGACAAACCTCCGCTCGACGACACCCAGCGCGCCGAAGTCGGAGAATTCCTCCAGGCCCTCGACGATCACGACGACGTCACCCGCGTCTGGGCGGC
>CAZYHO010000806.1:0-1851 GCA_964647495.1 uncultured Akkermansia sp.
CTTCGCGCCATCCGGATAGATCCGGCCGCCGTGGCTGCGGAACCATTCGAGGTGGACGGCCGAGTTCACCAGCGGGCGGAAGCCGTGCAGGTGCAGCGCGGGCACCCCGCACTCTTCGATCAGGCGGCGGAACGGCATGCCGGAGCCGGTTTCCTCGCGCACGTCGAGATGGGCGTCGAAGTAAATGCCGGTGGGCTTGGGAAACTTCTCCGCCACCGCGCGGACGAAGGGGAACGTAAGATCATGGCCGCCGCCGATGGCGATCGGAAACAAGCCACACTCTAACAAATCAGCGGTGGCGGTGCTCGCCCGCGCGTGGGTTTCATCGAGCGTGCGGCCGGGCTTCACATCGCCGGCATCGAACAGCGCGGGAAATCCCGACTGGGCCGCGCCGTAGCGGGCGAGCGCCGCGCGGAAAGCCGTCGGCCCGTCCGCCGCGCCGGGGCGGCCGTGGTTGAGCTTCACGCCGGTGTCGTCGGGCAGCCCTAACAACGCGACGGGGCAGCCGTCCGCCGAATCGCGGCGGATGCCCGCGGCGAAGCGGCCGGGCGCGATGTCCGCCGGCCAGCGCGGCGCGCGGGTGTGGGCGATGCGTTTCATTGCCAGGTCCGCAGCGGGATTTTCACCTTCCGGCGGTCCGCGCACTCGCGGGCCAACGGATAGCCGGCGTCGGCATGGCGCAACACGCCCATCATCGGGTCGTTGGTCAGCACGCGCTCCAGGCGGCGGGCCGCCTCGGGCGTGCCGTCGGCGACGATCACCTGGCCGGCATGCTGGCTGTAGCCGATGCCGACGCCGCCGCCGTGGTGGAAGCTGACCCACGACGCGCCGCTGGCGATGTTGACCATGGCGTTGAGGATGGCCCAGTCGCTGACCGCGTCGGTGCCATCCATCATCGCCTCGGTTTCACGGTTCGGACTGGCGACCGAGCCGCAGTCGAGGTGGTCGCGGCCGATGACGATGGGGGCTTTCACCCGGCCATCGGCGACCATTTCGTTGAAGAGCAAGCCGGCCTTGTGGCGTTCGCCGAGGCCGAGCCAGCAGATGCGGGCCGGCAGTCCCTGCCAGGCGACGCGTTCGCCCGCCATGGTCAGCCAGCGGTGGAGGCCGGTGTCTGTCGGAAACAACTCCATCAGCGCGCGGTCGGTGGCGGCGATGTCGGCCGGATCGCCTGATAGAGCGACCCAGCGGAACGGCCCGCGGCCGAGGCAGAACTGCGGGCGAATGTAGGCGGGCACGAAGCCGGGGAAATCGAAGGCGCGCTTCACGCCCTGGTCGAGTGCGTGCTGGCGGAGGTTGTTGCCGTAGTCGAAGGTATGCGCGCCGCGTTTCCGCAAGGCGAGCATGGCGCGGACGTGGCGGGCCATCGAGGCGAGCGAGAGTTTCTGATATTTCGCCGGGTCCGCCTTGCGCAGGACGGCGGCGGCTTTCAGGTCGTAGCCGACCGGCACGTAGCCGACCAGCGGATCGTGCGCGCTGGTCTGGTCGGTGAGCACGTCCACCCGGGTCTCGCGTTCTAACAATCGCTCCAGCAGGTCGGTGATGTTGGCCACCACGCCGATGCTGCGGGCGAGCCCTTGTCCGGCGCATTTCACGGCGCGGTCGATCGCCTTGTCGATGTCGGGCGCGATCTCGTCGAGGTAGCGGTCGGTCACGCGCTTGCGCAGGCGCGACCGGTCCACGTCGGCGATGAGGCAGGTGCCGTCGGCCATGGTGACGGCGAGCGGTTTGGCGCCGCCCATGCCGCCGCAGCCGCCGGTGACGCAGAGTTTCCCGGCAAGGGTGCCGCCGAAATGCTGGCGGCCGGCTTCGGCGAAGGTTTCGTAGGTCCCTTGCAGGATGCCCTGGGTG
>CAZYHO010000807.1:0-1849 GCA_964647495.1 uncultured Akkermansia sp.
CTTGGTCTGTGGATCAAACCGCGAATGGACGCCCATGGACGCTAATGCATATAGGGCATTGGAACTGCAATCGATAACGAATCCTCTTCATTCGCGATTCATAGAACAGCAATGGGCTTGAGCCGGCACATGGACGGCACCCCGGCCCTCGCGATCTCTGTTGATCCGGTCTTTCCGCCCGACAAAATCTTCTCGGCACGATCTCGCCTGCCTGGTGTTGTTATTCAAGCCCGGCGCGACACATCGGACGGCAGCAGGCGGACGCGCTGTCCCGGCAGAGCCGGATCAGCATTTGGCGCTTTTGCGTTTTTTGCCAATGGACCCGCGCTTTTGGACTTTGCGGATGTAGTCGGGCGCGGAAAATACCTGGCAACTATTGTTGCCGAGGTCGGCGGTCACGTGTCCTGTCTTTCCGGCCATCTCCAGGGCGAAATCAGTCAGCGGTTTCACGTAACTGCCGACGCAGATGACGAACAAGTTCATCGAGTAACGCACGGCGTCCGGCGACTGGTGGATCGTCTTCTGCACGCGGAGCAGCAGTCGCTTCAATTCGGGCAGATCGAGTTCGGAATCGTCCTTGATCGATACCAGGCTGCCGAGGGTCGCCCACCCGGCGGATGCCACCGTCGGTTTGGCGGACTCGATCCACTTCAGCGCCATCTCGTGTCCGTGTGGACTTCCCGCCGCGACCCACGGCACGGTGGCACCAGGCAGCGATCCCGCGTCGGCCTTGTCCACCCAGCGTTGCAGATCTTTCTTCGTCATGCGGGCGTCGTCGGCGATCAATCCGGCCAGGTACATGGCGTCGTAGTTACCGGTGTCGTAGAGATCCAGGGCCAGTTGGTAGTCTTTCTTGATGCGTTTCCGGATTTTCTTCAATTCGCCGATGGGCACGCCGAAGCACGGTTCCTTGACACCGTAGTTCTTGAAGAGCAGGCGCTTGTAGCTCTCTTTCCCCAACGACTCGAGTTCAGCGAGGATTTGATGGGCGTTCACGGGAAGCGGAATGGGTTGGATGCGGCACCGGAATCGGGAATCGAGGCAGCCGAACCGTTCGAGTCAAGTTTTTCATGGGGCTCATGGGGCTCATGGGGCTCATGGGGCTCTGCCAAGAGTGGATGTCTTACATCGGTCCCGCCCACACGGGGGATGGCAGCCACAGGCGTTGCGGTGGAAGGCGCCGGCGCAGGTTGGAGGCGCGGCCCCGGTTCTTTTCGGTCGCGGCAACGCTGGCGCGTGGCCTCAGAACGGCCGTGGCGCTCCCCGCGAAGCCGTTCGCGGACATTGCAGGAATCGGTCGATCGCAGGGCGGGCCGGCCGGTTGAAGCGTCGGTGGCCGGAACCTGATGCCGACGGCCTTATTTGGCTGGTGGCGCTGCCGGATCCGGGCTGCTGGCGCGTTTGTCCAATACCATGTTGAGCGCCATCAATGCCAGCGCCAGGCCAAGAAGCGGCTGTCTGGAAACCTCCCGCCATAGCGGCGGTGGCTTTCCGGAAAAATCGGCGAATTCAAGGGCCGCCACAGTGGTTGCCCCCACAGCGACAACTATGGCAATCCAGTGTCGTGGTTTCCTGCTCCAGTGTCGTGGGTGGTTGATGATTGATCTCATGACATCCCGCGCTTGTGTGGAGAGTAACGAGGATCGGCCGCAAAGGTCAAGTTCTGTCTGGCCCGCGCCGGCAACCATCCGGGAATCATAGGGGAGGGAGCACAAGGCACTTCGGGGGGGACGACGATTGGGCTCAGGCAAGAGTGGGTGTCTCGCATCGGCTCGCTCTCCGGGATGGGAATACTCCTGGAGAGCGATGGCAGCGCAGCATGATCTGGTTCTCGGGTAGGGCGGCGCGT
>CAZYHO010000808.1:0-1839 GCA_964647495.1 uncultured Akkermansia sp.
GTTCTGGGAAACCGCGAATGAACGCCAATGGACGCGAATCCTGTGTTATTGGCGTTCATTCGCGGTTTCCAAGATTCCCTGGATGGGAAAGGTGCGTGGTTCTATGCGCGACCTGGTTTGCGGTTTTCAGGACATAGGCACGGCGGCATGCCGTCCCGGGAGGCTGCGGATCGAGAGGGAATGAACTCCGCGCCGGCGCCGGATCAGAAATCGAGGTAGATTTCCGTGCGCCGATTGCGGGATCGTCCTTCCGGATTGTCGGATCCGTCGGGTTTTGTGTTGGGATCGAGAGGGCGCAGTGTGCCGAGGCCTTCGGTGACGATTTGGTGCGCTGAGACGCCGAGTTCGGCCAGGGCGTCCTTGACGGCGAGGGCGCGTGCGGCGGAGAGGCGGCGATTGTAAGAATCCGGGCCGATGGCATCGGCGTGGCCGGAGAGCCGGAGTTTCCGGCGGGGATCGTCGCGAAGGAGATTGGCCACGATCTCGAGCTGCCGCCGCGCGCGCGGCACGAGACCGGCTTCGTTGAAATCGAAGTACACGACGAGTGACTCGCCTCCCTCCGGATTCTTGACGATCGGCGAGTATGCCACGCCGTCCTCGGCGCCGGCGTGCGCCGCGTAGCCGGCGAGCATCTTGGAGAAATTGACTCCGGCCACCTGCCAGTCCCCGGAGTCGAGGCGGCGCAATTCCAGGCCGAAGTCGGATTCCTCGCCATTCTGGCCGGACTTGACTTTGACGATGACCCAGGCGGCGGTGGATCCGGCGGCGGTAGCGCTGAGCGGGCGTTCATCGGCGATCGAGTAAGCGCCTTCTTCGAAGAGGATGCACAGGCCGGCGACTTTTTCGCGCGTGACGACCTCGGTATCCGTGATGCCACGGGCCACGGCGTAATCCTGTTTCAACACGGCGCGCAGGAACTGGCCGGCGATCTTGAGGGGATCCTGCTGGTCCTCGGCGGCGGCCGCCACGCTGGCGGGCACGCTTGCGGCACCGAGCCGGGTCGCGACGGCCAAGCGCAGCGGTTCGGGAAAATGCACGGCCGCGGCCCGCCACCCGCGCGCGGGATCACGTGTCACATCGACCTCGAGTTCGAGGCGGTCGATGGTGTCCGTCGCGTCCGCCGCGCCTTCACCGTCCGGCGGCAGCGCCGGCTGGACGGAGGATCCCGTGTCGCTCAAGCCACCATCGCCCGGTTTTTCCGGTCCGGCTTCGAGCCGCAGCGCCCAGCGGTAATATTCGGCGGCGTCGCCGATCTCGCGCAGCGGCGCCGCGGCCGCCGGTCTCAGGCCCGCCGCGCCGAAGACAGAGCGAAAAAAATCCGCCTTGTCGCCAGTCAGCGTTTCCGCGCCGAGCAGCGCTTCCGCTGCCGCCATGTCGCCCGCCAGCAATCCCGCCGCCAGCGATTGCATGAACTGCCGCGGGCTGGCGAATCGCGAAGGCACGGCCGCGGTGGTGGATCCCGGATCCGGCCCGGCTTTTGAGGAGGAAGGATCGGCTGTCGCGGATGGATCGGCCGCGGATTTTTCCATGCCTGTCGTGGCGTCGGCCGCCGTCCCGCCTGCGGCGTGCTCACGAGCCGCCGCTTCGGCTTGTGCCGTCGCGGCACGCGCCATATCGGCCGCCGCCCGCCGCCGTTGCTCCAGTTGCCGCGGCAGCGTCAGCGCGAAGAAAAAGAGCACGCTGAGCACGACGATCCCGAGGAAAACGAGAATCGGCGTCGTGCTGTGCCCGCGCTCGCAGTGGCGCGTGAGGCAGGGTGTGTGCATGGTTTCGCTCAACTTAACCGCGCTGGCGCTCAAATCAATGAGACGTGGTGGGGCGGGGCATGGTTCGTGGTTC
>CAZYHO010000809.1:0-1834 GCA_964647495.1 uncultured Akkermansia sp.
AAGTGCGTCGTATGCGTGTTCCATCCATGCATCCACCGCTCGCATGTCGCCGCCGGCGCCACCGTGGCGAGCGCCGCCGCATTCCCGAACACCATGTTGACCGCCTCGATCACCGGCGGAGCGGAGCGCCACGACTGCGCGAGCGCGCGCACCGAAAGCCCGTACCGCTCGATGATGTGGCGGCCAAGTTCGGGTTCTCCGCCACGCCACCGGTAGACCGATTGTTTCTCGTCGCCCACCTGGAAATACGTGCGCTCTCCCTCCGGATCTTGCAGCGCCTCCTCGACCAGCGGGCGCAGCACTTCCCATTGCAGCAGGCTCGTGTCCTGAAACTCGTCGATCAGCCAGTGGTCGAAGCGGGCGTCGAGACGTTCGTCGATCGCGAGACGCGCCGGAGCGGCACCGCCGGTGTCCGGCGCGGCGTCCGGCCCGCCGCGGGCGAGCAACCACTTCACATCGTCGAACGTGAGGCGGCCTTCGCGGCGGACGGCGGCTTCATGGCGCGCCTCGTAGTCCGCCAGCACCGCCGCCAGCCCCCTCGTGCGCTGCAACGTCATGGTGGCTTCCAGCGCCAGCATCCTCCCGATCAGCGCGCTCAGCGCGCGGCATACCTGCTCGCTCAGATCGAGCGAACTCCGGATCTTGATCGTGGCCGAGCCCTGCCTCATACCGTCCAGCGCAGGCAATACGTTCGAACGCAGGTAATCGAACTTCTTCGATGTCGAAGTGCCCTCCTGATGCTCGAGTAAAATCGTCGCGATCTCGCGCAGCTTCCCGCTCTGGTACGGCTTCAATACCATCGACCCGATGGCCTCTTCGAAATCGTTGCACAGAGCCACCGGATCCTCGTGCGCATGCTGGAAATACCACGGAATCTCCGGCCACACACGCGCGGCATGTCCCCATTTCTCCAGATCGGGATCGAGGAGCCAGGCGAGATGGTGGTCCTTGATGAAGGCATCGAACGCGCGGTGCAGCGATTTCTCCTCGATCCCGAATGTGGCCCCGTCGAACGCCTCCAGAAAGGCATCCTGATCTCCGCCGTGCTCATCGGGCGCCGCACGAAAAATCCGGCGACACAATTCGTCGCGTTCGCGCGCGATGTCCGCTCCCTCCAGCAACGCAAACGGCCCGCCCAGGCCGAACTCCAGCGGGAAAGCGCTCACCATGCGGATGAAGAAGCTGTCGAGCGTGCCCAGCCTGAGAAACGGCAGCCGATCGATCACCGTGCGCAGCCAGCCGATGACCTCCGCCTCGCCGAGATCGTCGCGGCCGAGGCTTTCGGCCAGTTCGCGACGCGCCTTCGTGTCGCGCGCCGCGTCCGCGAGCCGGCGCAGGATCTTGTCAAAAAACTCCCCGGCCGCCTTGCGCGTGAATGTCAGGGCGACGATGCGTTCGGGCGCCTGCGTGGCGGCGAGCAATCGCAGATACCGCGTGACGAGCGCGTGTGTTTTTCCCGATCCCGCCGAGGCCAGGATCGCTTCGTGTTTCGGCATCGTGGAAGTCGTCATGATGGCATCAAGGCACTCGGGTCCACCGCTTCCTCCGCGCCGCCCGGCAGCATCCACGCGAAATCGTCGAACCGCCCGCCATCGCCAGGCGGCCAGAATCGCCGGTCGTGGATCGCGGCAATCACGGCCCGCGCGCATGCATCCGACTGTTCGAGCACTTCGTCCGTCAGGCCGCTCCACGGCTCGTAGCGGCAATCGACGGCAGCCTTCGCCAGATGACAGTAACCGACTTCGGGCGCGCTGCCCCAGGCCTGGCGCGCGGCCAGCACGTACAGCGGCAATTGCAGGTCACACCAGGCGCGGATCTTGCCATTGCCGATGTG
>CAZYHO010000810.1:0-1830 GCA_964647495.1 uncultured Akkermansia sp.
ATCGGCGGGAAGAGGCGCATCGATTCGAGGACAACGCGCCGCGTCAAACCGAGGCGCGGCAGATCGTCGAGTGCCGGCGCGCGGCCGCCGAGCACGGCACGCGCTTCGTCGCGCACGGCCGCCGCGATTTCCGGATGGGTGCCGAGGAGGTGAAACGTCCATGTGAGCGCGTTGGCGGTCGTTTCGTGGCCGGCGAGCAGGAAAGTGGTTGTTTCGTTGCGGAGCTGGACATCGCTCATGGTTTCGCCGGTCGCCTCGTCGCGCGATTCCATGAGCATGCCGAGCAGGTCGCGCGGCGCGGCGCCTGTTTCGCGTGCGGCGCGGCGGTGTTCGTCGATGAGGCGGAACACGGTGCGGTCGACCTGCCGCAGCGCGCGGCGGAACCGGCGGTTCGCGGGCGTCGGCACCCAATCCGGCCAGTCCCAGACGCGCCCGAGCCGGCCGAACGTATGCGGCAGGATCACGCGCATGGCATCGTCGATGGCCGCCGCCTCCGGCCCGACATCCGCGCTGAAGAGCGTCCGCCCGACGATCGTGTACGTCAGGCGCGACATCTCCGCGGCGATGTCCATCGGCTCCGCGGTGTGCGGGCGGCGCCGCCATTCCTCCAGCATGGCGTGCGCGGCATCGGTCATCGTGCGCACGAAACCGGCGATCTGCTGGCGGTGGAACGCCGGCTGAATGAGTCGCCGCTGCTTTTCCCAGTGGGCGCCGTTGGATGTGAGCAGGCTTTCGCCGGTCACGCCCTTGATGAACGCGGTGCTGCGCGTGCGTTTGTCGAAATTCGCCGCGTGCCGCTGCAAGACGTGTTCGGCGTGGTCCGGGTGATTGAGCAGGTGCATGACCCGGGGACCGAGGCGAAAACGGACGACGTCACCGTGCTCGCGCGCCGCCGCCGTCATCAGGCCGAGCACGTCGCGGCGGAAAGCCGGCAGGTGGCCGAGGAGCCGGTGGCCGGGCGGCCCGGGAGCGATATCGGTCCTGTGTGTCGGCCGGGATTTCATGGAAGCGGGTACCGCCAGACATCGAAACTGCGCCGCCATTCGCGAACGACGCGGTCGCGCATGGCCGGATCGAGCGGGGGAAAGGTGTTCTTGCGGTAGCCCGCGAGCGCGGTGGTCTCGCGTTCGATTTTCGGCTTCAGCCGGTCGAATCCGCCGAGCCCCAGCGCGGCGTATGTCCGGCGGATCTGTTCCACCGGATCGCGCTCGAGATCTTCGAAGCGCATTTCGTGGAACTGGCCCGGCGGGATGAGCGGGCGATCGTCAAAGAAGGCGTCGTGGAGCACGGTGTAGCGGCGGAGGATGCCTTCGTCGATGGCGTCGATGTCCGGCCGCTGAAGGTACGTGTGCCAGCCGGCCGTGTCGAAATAATGGCGGAACGACTGGAAGACGTCGAGCGGGTGGCGGTGGATATGAACGAAGCGGGCGCCGGGAAAGAGATCGAGCAGGAGCCGGATGCGCGCGGTGTGCGGCGGTGACTTGAGGACGAGCGGGCGCCGGTACTTGAGCGTGAGTTTCTGGAGAAACCGGAGGAAGGCGACGCGCCAGGCCGCCACGTCATCGGGCGGCGCGCCGCGGAACGTCAGGCAGGCGGCGTACCGCTCGTCGTGCCTCGGAAAACTGATGCCGAGGTAAGGCGAGCGCAGGGACATCAGGCAGGGCGCGAATTCGTCCTCCTGCGGCGTGTGAAATCCGAGCCGCATCGCGTCCATCGGGCGGCGATCCGGCACCATCCAGGCGAAGAGCCGCGCATTCAGTTTTTCGGTGGTGAGGAACGTGTGCGGGTTGACGACCTGGTATGTGTTCGGGAAGGCGAACTGCTCTGTGT
>CAZYHO010000811.1:0-1824 GCA_964647495.1 uncultured Akkermansia sp.
TTCCCAGGAAGTGGCTCTGGCCTGAAATCGGCAAGGCCGACGGACCGCCGGGAAGCGAGTGCGGCGTGGGTGGGCGGTGGCGTCGAAGCCGGGCGACCGGGGATGACTTGGGGCTTCAGAAAGTGTCTGTCCCCATACGGCTTCCTGGTCTCGAACCGGCAAGGCCGACGGACCGCCGGGAAGTGAGGGTGGCGTGGGTGAGGACGAGCGGTGGCGTCGAGGCCGGGCGACTTTCGAAAGGCGAACTCTCGGGATTCGGCCTCTCGCCCACCGACCCGTGCGGATTGCGATTGCGGTTTGGAAGAGTGGGTGTCTGCCATCCCTGCCATCCCGTTCGCTTTCTCGGATCCACGAAGCCGGGTCAGGTTTATCCTCGGTTGCGTTGCCAGAACTTCCACCGGGGTGCGGTGGTTTTCGGCAAGCGCAGTCGGGCCCACCAGTCGGTGAGTTCCTGTTCCTCGAGATCTTCGAGAACCGTCACGTTCGGTGGCATCGCGTGGAGGACGGGGCTGAAGAAGCCGCTGTCCCAGCCTCGAGAGGACAGTTGCGGCGGCCACAGCAAGAGGACCTGCCGGCCGTCGATCTCCGGGATTTCCTCCGGATTCATTTCGCCCCAGATGGAGGCCGACAGCTTCGCTTCGGGAACGGTTGCGGGACCGTAATGCCACCAGGCGGAATCGCTGACGGGTGAGACGGACTCGCCGCGCGCCACGGACAGCACAGCGGCCGGCGTTTTCCGGGCGCCGGGTATTTTTCCTTCCAGCGCGTGCTGCAGCAACGTGAACAATTGAAAACAGTTCTGCAGGTTATCGTAAGAGGCCCGAACGCCTTTTCGACCGGGAATGTGCAGCACCACCAGTGTGCCGCTCCGCTGTCGCAACAGCGAATGCACCCACATGGCACCCACCGCGAACGGCTCGACGCGCCCGATTTCCGCAACCACTTCAAGGTCGGCTTTCAGACGCTCCACCAAGGACGGGCTCCGCGACAGGTGGGCCACCAGTCCGCGTCCCATCGATTCCAATCCGCGGATGATTTCGGCGTCCGGTTCCTCGACAAGTTCGCCGTCCGCAGTTGTCCGAATGGCATCGGACCATCGTAGCATCGCATCGAGAACCGGGATCGCGGAATCGTTCGGATCGGCGCCGTGTTCGACCGCGGCCCCGCACCAGACGGCCAGGAACCCTGCCCCCGTCGGCGATTCGAGTTCCGGGATCCTTTGGACAACTTCCCGACTGCCGACGCTGCGATCGGGATGATGTGCCAGCGCATTCAGTCCTTCTCGCAACGCGTCGTGACATTCTTCGCCGCGGTAATGGTTGGCTTCGGATATAATCGTCCGCACGAGTTGGCGAATCGGTATTACCTGCTCCGACATGGGATGCCACTGGTTTTCCGTCGCGTTTTCTATAACCGGAAGACCCGTTTCAGCGTATCACGGCGAATCGGGTTTCCGTCTGCCGGGAAACCGCATGTGCGGGCGGCGGTCATGGCGAAGGGAGTTGGATTCATTGCGTTTGAGGACGGGGGAATGACAGGAGATGGGAAGGGGATTCCGGAGAGTGAGGCGGGTTGAAGCGAGTGCCGAGTGGAGTGGGGGGCACAATGGCACAATACAATAGGGAATGCCAGACACCCACTTTTGCAATCCGCTCCGGCCGCCATCCGGGAATAATCGGGAGCGGGCCACATGCCGGAAGCGGCGGTTTGGCCCTGCCGAGCGGTTTGGCCCCAGGGACGCGGTCATAAAAGATTCGTCAACTGGTACTGATTTCCTGGAGAGCGATAGCAGCGCAGCATGATCTGGTTCTCGGGTAGGGCGGC
>CAZYHO010000812.1:0-1824 GCA_964647495.1 uncultured Akkermansia sp.
CCGTGGGTCGGCGGCAGAACGCAGGGCACAGCCCTCTTTGCGGCCGCCGACCCACGGAACCGTCGCCCCGTGCCTCGCATCCCGGAGGGATGCCAGAAATCATGCGTGCTGGTGACAGAATCCGGCTCCATCTCACGTCGTAACGCTGCCGATCCCTACTCCACATCGTGCGTCCTCACCTCACTCTCCTGTCACTCTCTCCTCCCACCATGGCCACCACATACCTCAGCCTGAACTATCACATCATCACGGCCACCAAGAACCGCGACCCACTGATCGTCAATAGCTGGCGCTCGCGATTCCACGAATACCCTGGAGGTAGTGTGCGCGGACTGGACGGAATCCCGCTGGCCATTGGCGGCGTGGCCGATCACGTGCACCTGCTGGTCGGATTGCGTGCCCGTCACTGCCTTTCCGATTTCGTCCGCGAACTCAAAAAAACGAGTTCCGTCTGGGCCGCGCGACATGGCGATCCCGCTTTTCAATGGCAGGACAGTTACGCCGCATTCACCGTCGGCATAAGCCAAATCGAAGCCGTGCGCACCTATGTGCTCAGCCAGGAAGAGCACCATGCCCACCGATCTTCCAAAGACGAACTGAAACAATGGCTCCAGAAAGCCGGAATCCATTACAACCCGGATTTCTTCGAATAACGCACCGCGCGGCATCCCGATCCACGCTCCGCCGCCACAGGCAGGGGAGGGTCCGACCGCACCCGCCCCCGCCGCCCGCGCTTTACTTTCGCCGCCGGATCGCTCACACTTCGCGCATGCGTTCCTCATTCTTTGTCCTGACGCCGGCGCTGGGCGCGTCGCTTTTGCTCTCGTCCGGCGGATTCGCCGATACGCCGCCTCCGCGGCTGGCCGGTGTCGGCGATGCCATGCAGGAAATGGTGGCGCAAGAGGAAATCGCCGGCGCCGTGACCGTGGTCGTCGGCCCGGACAAAATCCTCCATCTGGAAACCACCGGTCTGGCCGACCGCGCCTCCGGGCGCCCGATGGCGCCCGACTCGCTCTTCTGGATCGCGTCGATGACGAAGCCGGTCACCGGTGTGGCGCTGCTCATTCTGCAGGACGAAGGCAAATTGCACGTCTCCGACCTCGTGGAGAAACACCTGCCGGAATTCGCCGACCTCAAGACGCCCTCAGGCAAACCGGCACGCCTGACCATCACGCAGCTCATGAACCACACCTCCGGCCTCGGCGAAGCCCGCGGACCGGAAGCGCGCGACGCCCGCACCCTGGCCGATCTCGTCCCGCTCTGGCTTGCCCAGCCGATGCAATATGAACCAGGCGAAAAATGGAGCTACACCCAAAGCGGCATCAACGCGGCGGCGCGCGTGATCGAGGTGGTGAGCGGCCAATCCTTCGATGTGTTCCTCAAGGAGCGCCTCTTCGAACCTCTCGGAATGAAGCACACGACGTTCTATCTCACTCCGGATGTGCGGCCGCTACTGGTCACCGCCTACGCGAAAAACGGCGACCCCGGCAAGCTCGAACCGGTGCCACCGCGCCCCGACTTCGGCCCGGCAGACCGGCCGCCGCTCGGCAATGGCGGTCTCTTCTCGACCGCTCCCGACTACGCGCGCCTGTGCCAGATGCTCCTCAACGGCGGTGAGCTGGACGGCCGCCGCTACCTGAGCGCCGAGGCCATCACCTTCCTGTCCGAACCACAAACCGGCGACCTGCCGACCGGCTTCTTCCAAAACGAAACCTACGGCCACCGCGGCGCCAACTACGCCTGGGGCATCGGCACCTGCATCCTGCGCACACCACACGAAGGCGTGCCCGCCATGCTCTCGCCAGGCACCTACGGCCACGGCGG
>CAZYHO010000813.1:0-1817 GCA_964647495.1 uncultured Akkermansia sp.
AGGCGGGACTCCAACCCAACGTCGTTCCGCACAGCTCTTGAGTTGGAGTCCCGGCAGTAAGCCGGAACCTCAGGCCCTGCCGCGGAGCCAGGTGCGATTCATGTGTACGCCCCGGGGAGAGGCTGTCAGGCGGCCGCGCCCAGGTTTTGCCGTCGGCTGAGGAAATAGGCCACGCTGTCGACGAGTGCCTGCCATGAGGCATCGATGATATTGTAGGAGACGCCGACGGTGCCCCATGAGCCATGTTCGTCCGATGATTCGATGAGCACACGGGTTTTGGCGGCGGTGCCGGCCTTGCTGTCGATGATGCGCACCTTGTAGTCGGTGAGCGTCATGGCGGCGAGCTGGGGATAGGTGTCCGCCAGTGCTTTGCGGAGCGCGCCGTCGAGGGCATTCACCGGGCCGTCGCCTTCGCTGACGGTGTATTGCGTCCGGCCGTCGACGACGAGTTTCACCGTTGCGTCGCAGCTTTCCCAGCCGTGCAATCCGTCGCGGCGGTAGGAGCAATGATATTCCTCGAGATCGAAGAATGCCTTGTCGGTGCCCAGCTCGCGCCGGATGAGAAGTTCGAAGGAGGCGTCGGCCGCCTCGAATTCGAACCCCTCGCTTTCGAGAGCCTTGACGCGCTCGAGGATGCGGCGGATGTGCGGATCGCCCTTGGAAAACGAGTAGCCGAGCGCCTCCGCTTTCATCTGGATGTTGCTGCCGCCGGCCACCTCGGAGACGACGATGACCTGCCGGTTTCCGACGCTCGACGGCTCGACATGCTCGTAGGTTCGGGCGAGTTTCTGCACGGCGTTGACGTGTCCGCCTCCCTTGTGGGCGAAAGCGGTGATGCCGACGAACGGGGCGCGCGGATTGGGCACGGTGTTCGCCATTTCGTCGACGAAATGCGAGAGGGCGCTGAGTTTGGTGAGGTCGGGCACGACCGGCAGGCCGAGCTTGAGCTGGAGGCACGGGATGATGGTGGTGAGGTTCGCGTTTCCCGTGCGCTCGCCATATCCGTTCATGGTTCCCTGCACCTGCATCGCGCCCGCCTGGACGGCCGCCAGCGCGTTCGCCACTCCCAGGCCGGAGTCGTCATGCGGGTGGATGCCGACCGGCAGGCCGAACCGGCCGCCGACGAGCCGGGTCAGGTCGGCCACTTCTCCCGGCAGGGTGCCACCGTTCGTGTCACACAGCACGAGGATGTCCGCGCCGCCCTCGACCGCGGCGCCCAGCGTGGCCAGACAGTATTCGGGATTCGCCTTGTAGCCGTCGAAGAAGTGTTCGGCGTCGTACACGTACTCGCGGCCGGCCTTTTTGAAGAAGGCGGCGGTTTCCCGGATGAGGCGCAGGTTCTCCTCCAGCGTGGTGCGCAACACCTCGGTCACGTGCAAATCCCAGCTTTTCCCGAAGACGGTGACGACCGGCGCCCCGGTATCGAGCAGCGCGCGCAGTTGCGGGTCGTCTTCCGCGCGCAGGCCGACCGCGAGCGAGCGCCCGAAGGCCGCGATTTTGGCGTGTTTCCATTTCCGCGCCACGGCCAGCCGGAAAAACTCCTCGTCCTTCTCGTTGGAGAACGGATACCCGCCTTCAATGTAGTCCATCCCGAAGCTGTCGAGACGTTCCGCCAGCCGGATTTTGTCGGCGGCGCTGAAAGACACGCCTAGCCCCTGCGTGCCATCACGCAGTGTCGTGTCGTAAAGAGCGACAGGTGGAGTGGAGGACATGATGATCAACAAATCCCGCGCGCCCGGCACCCTCGCCGAACACGCGGAAGGGCGACTATACGCGGACTACGCCGTCCGCGACAATGGACTTTTGGTCATTGGTCA
>CAZYHO010000814.1:0-1794 GCA_964647495.1 uncultured Akkermansia sp.
GTCCATGGGCGGCGCATCTGGCCATAGTGACCGGAAGCGCGGCCCTTGCCAAGGAAAAAAGTTGTGGTTGGGAGAAACCCCAACCATGAGCCAGCTCAGGGAGGCGACGGCTTTCCTGGGAGCGCCGCATTCCAGGGCGCTTTTCATTCAAGCCGGCCGACATCATCAGCCAGCTCGACCTGCTCCGGCCGATCTACTCGAAAACAACCAACTACGGCCACTTCGGCAAGGACGATCCGGATCTCACCTGGGAGAAAACCGGCAAGGTCGCGGCGCTGAAGAAAGCGGTTGGCAAACACTGACCGCGGGCCGGCAGGGGTTGCCTGCACCCGCCTGTTGAACGGCGTGGTCATCTGCCCGGTGGCGAAACCCTCTCAAACTGCATCGCTCGACCCTCGTCGGGGTCGCCGACGGTCAGGTGAATTTTGTATGGCGGTCGCTCGCCGACAAGCATGAAAGAAGTGCCGAGGCCCTCGGCGCGATGCTGCCGTGACGCGAACTGTGCTGTGGAATCAAAATCAACACCGACTGCCCACCACTCCTGATGCTGGACAACTCTCCATGTGCCGCGTCCAGAGTCAAAGCCGCCGCCCGGCCTGCCGAAATCAGTGCCCCACCAGTCGGGGATGTTGGTGATGGCGAGAGAACCGCCTGCGTTCAGAGTGATGGAGGCGGAAATCTGCTGATAGCGTCCTTCCCGGGCGATGAGATTGGCAGTGGCCTGGTCTGGCACGTAAACGCCAACAAGGTCTTCCGGCTTCGGCTGTGTCTTCGTGTAACTCGCCGTGTGCGGGTCATACTGGCAACCAGCCAGACAAATAGCAAGCGAAACGATGAGGGCACGCCAGCGGTTCCCGAGTCTGAGGCCATGAGGGACCGCCGATTCTCGGAATCGGCCCGAGAGGGAAAGCGCGAATGCCTGGTGGGAACAAATCTGCTCGCATCCTGTTCGGACGCCTCCTGAGAATCGGGAACCGGGCCTTCCCCTGCACGCGGCAACCGCTGACGCGCCCGGAGGATCGCGTCCCACCCTGGAGGCTTCGCTTTGATGTCTGGGTTCTGGAGCGGGCGTGTGTCCTCGCACCGAACAGCTCTGATCCGTGCACCGTGTACCGCTGCACCGTGCACCTGTCACAAGGCAGTAGGGATGGTCGTGAGTGGCCGGCCTGTGGTGAGCCCTGGTTCGTGGATATGGGTTCCTGGTCATGGTTGCTTCAGGTGCCATGAGAAATCTGGAAGGGCAAGCCGTTTGGCGATGGTCTCGTATACGTCGGGGGTGTATGGGCCAGAAACGTCTCCATCTCTATCAGGCTTTTTCTCGATGTAGTAGTGCTCGATGCCGCCTGATGCCGTCTGCCGGCGAAAAACAACGTAGCGAGCGTCAGAGCCAGCAGACACTACCGTCGGTTCGCTCAATCCCAGGATACCGCCATCACCCATGTAATGACCCATGATGATCTCTTCGGAAACCGGGCGTGCGTAAACACGGTAGTTGCCGTCCTCCCAGTGTCGTGAGACGACACGACGGCCGCAAGCAACCATCGCGCATAAGGTGAGAGCTATGGCAACTGGTCGCATGATGAGTGGCGCTGTCGGCTGGGCGAACAGTAATCCGGCCCCGCGAATCCGGCGTGGCTGGTGTATCTGAGCGCGCCCTCGGCTCCCGGCGTGATGTTGATCGCCGCAAGACTGCCGGTGAGCCGCACGTTTTCGCTGTGGTTGTTCTCGATGGCTCCGGTGGCCAGTCCTCCGGCAATCTCCTCGTCGACATGGATCGTTCCCTTTTCCACCTGC
>CAZYHO010000815.1:0-1786 GCA_964647495.1 uncultured Akkermansia sp.
GTTCCGCCGCAGGGTGACAGACGAACTATGTGCGAGGGGCGACGCGCTTCGGGGCGTATTCGGCGAGGTCAGGGGCAACCGCAGGCGGCGGCGCCGCAGGGGGACTTTTGCCGGGCGAGGCGATTTTCGATGGCGAGCGACGCGGGTGTGATGGAGAGACCACCGAGGGCGGTACAGCGCAGTTCGCGGGGCATCCGGGAGGCGACCAGTTTGGCGGCGGCGATGACTTCGTCGAGTGGGATGAGAGGATCGAAGCCGGCGAGGGCCATGTTGGCGCAGGAGAGGGCGTTGGCGGCGGCCATGACGTTCTTGCCGAGACAGGGGGCTTCGACGCGGTTGGCGACGGGGTCGCAGATGAGGCCGAGCATGCTTTGGAGGGCGAGCGAAGCGGCGGCGACCGCCTGGTCGCGTGATCCGTCGGCGAGGGTGACGAGGGCGGCGGCGGCCATGGCGGCGGCGGCGCCGCCTTCGGCCTGACAGCCGCCGATTTCGGCGGCGAACGTCCAGGAGGTGGCGATAAAGACTCCGATGAGGCCGCCGGCAAGGAACGCGCGCGCCATGGCCTCCTCGTCGAGTCCGCGTTCCTCGGCCATGGCGATCACGGCGCCGGGCAGCGCGGCGCATGCACCGGCGGTGGGCATCGCGACGATCACGCCCATGGCGCTCTTGACCTCCATGAGCGCGGTGACGTACAGGATGATCCGGTTGAGCGCACCGGCTTCGAGCAGCCTGCCGGCATCCAGCTCACGCTGAAATCCGCCGGACTGCCACCCGAGCACGCGGTCGTCATAATGTGTGCCGGCGAGGCCCTGGGAGATCGAGCGGCGGAGCAAGCGGACGATTTCGAGCATCCTGCTCATGATCTCGGTATCGTCGAGACCGCCGCGGGCGGCTTCGTAGGCCATGGCGAGCCGCCAGAGTGGTGTGTGGCGCGAGCCATCGGCGGCGAGCATGTCGGCGCATGTGGCAAACAGGATGCGGGATGTGCGGTGAGTGAGCACGGGCAGCACCGGGGAGAGGTGGTTCACGGAGGCGGACCGGCCTGCGGCGCGCATATCGTCGAGCACGTCATCGGGCACGAACCGCGGCGCCTTGACCTGGACAAGGTGGCGGCCTTCGGCGTCGTGGGCAATCACGGAGTCGGCGTCGAAGCGCGCAGCCACCGCGTCGCGAAGAGCCCCGGGGTCGCCGGCCGGCCAGAGCAGCGTTTCAAAACAATCGCCGCCGATGGAAAGCGGGATGCCGTCGATCGCGATCACTTCCATCATGCCGCCACCCGTCGAGATGGCTCGCAATGTGTGACGTTCGCCACGCCGACTGCCGAGCGTGAGGCGGTACGTGTTCGGATGCGGGTCGCCGGCATCGATCGTTTCGATGCGGATTGCGACACCGGTTGCCCGCAGTGCGTCCGCCGAACCGGGCAGCCTGTCATCGGCCGCGTCCCACCCCATGAGTCCGCCGAACAACCCCATGTCCGATCCCTGGCTCTCGTGTGTGGTCGGCAGCGAGCCGTTGCGGTCGAATTCGACCAGCACTTCGTCAAAGTCGCCGTCCATCAAGTCGCGCGCCAGCCGCCCGATGCGCAAAGCCGCCGCGCAGTGCGAACTCGACGGACCGCGCATCACGGGACCGATCACGTCGTTGAACAGGCTGACGAGCATGGAAGTACTGGTAGCAGAGGGCGGATTTGAACCGCCGACCAAGGGCTTATGAGTCCCCTGCTCTACCCCTGAGCTACTCTGCCACAGCGGCCCGCAGTTCGGGCGGAACAGGATACATAGCGCCG
>CAZYHO010000816.1:0-1778 GCA_964647495.1 uncultured Akkermansia sp.
GCCGCCGCGCTTATCATAGGGTGGAGGGCATGGCAAGCGCGCGTGAATCCGCCGTGGGAGGCGAGGAGTGCCAGCGCCTCGTCCCGGGGCATCATCGGCAATCGCGCCCTGACACGCGGGGCGATAGAGGGACAGGCAATTCATGCGAGCACGCGCCGCTCTCCCTCTCCGATGACCGGTCGGCGTCGCCGATTCCCGGCCAGATCCATATTCCATGGGGACACCCACCTCCGGCAGAGCCAAACCGTCGCTCGCGGCAAGTGTTGCCCGTCCCTCAAAATTAGCGCATTCTCCATAATTTCCGGATGGCGGCCGGTGCGCGGGTGTGGATTGCAAGAGTGGGTGTCTGCAATCCCTCTCACAATCCCTACTCCCCGGAATTCCCGGAGGTCGGCCGGCGCGGACTGAAAATGTGGATGTCTGCCTTCGCTTCTACCGCTTCTACCGCTTCTACGGCAACGCCGCGATCCACCCGGCGAACCCGCGCAGGTGGTCCAGCCAGACGTCCATGAGGTCGTCGATGCCCAGTCCCGGGGCGGCCAGGACGAAGAGGCCAAGGATCAGGATGAGGTTGATGAAGTAGATGAAGACGAGCGAGAAGAACGTTCCGTTTTGGCGCAGGTCCGGCTGGTCACGGGTGACCATCCAGAGGGTGAACGTGAGGTGGAGGCCCCAGGTGTATCCGAGGATGCAGGCGAGGGCGGCATCGAGTCCCAGGGAGAGCCGCCACTCACGTACCCGGAGGTGGAGGACGGAATCCAGATCGCAGGCGGCGCCGAGCAGTCCATACACGGTGACCGCGACCAGCGACCAGAATGGCACGAAGTACGGCGAGAGGGAGATCAGGAGGTTGGTCTTGTCGGTGATCACATGACCACCGTCGCGGCTCGCGCGAAACCCGTGGATTTTCCCTCCCGAAAGGAGCACGAAGAGGGCATGGGTCAGCTCATGGCCGAGCACATACAGATACCGCGGGCGCAATCCGGCCCAGAATGCCGCCAGCCACGCGACCAGGCCCCACCCGAAGAGCACCACCTGCGGCGTCCGCCAGGTCGCCTCCTCACGCGCGCCGGCTCCCAACAGGGTGAAGAAGGTCAGCGTCGTCACCCAGGCCACCGGAAGCAGCATCAGGCCGATGACCGTGTTCAGCCAGGTGATCGGGATCACCAGCGGCGCCGTCGGGCGGTACGCCACATTCCGGCTCTGCAACCGAACCTTCCGGTCGCGTTCCGGAAACTTCGCGTTCTTCACCGCAGGCGTCCGCCTTTTGGGTACCACCCGCCGCGACGCAGCGGGTGCAACTCGCAGCTTTCGGTTGCGGGCAGCCATCGGAAATCAACTCGCTTCAACCCCGGCCAGCCGGAGCCGAGGCCAACCCTACCTCATCCATCGTAGAATGCTCCTAAAAATCCAAGATTTCTTGAAATTTTTGCTCTGTGAACCAGAATCGGAACGCAAAGCGCACAGGGTGACAGACGAACTGCGGGGGTGTCGAGAATGCCGCTGTGGGGGTGAGCCACGGCGCGGTTCTTCGATCGCTCCGGGATCGGCAGGATCGGGTTTCGACAGGGGGGCGTCACTTGCCGAGAGGCCAGGCACAGGCCCCGAGGGATCAAAACCTGTCACCTCACGGCATGCGTATGCCCTGCCGCGTCACGGACTTGGCGGCACGTTCATGGAGGGATGCGGTCCGGGGATGTCCCGGAACCCGCGTTCCATTCCCGAAGCGGTCAGCGCTTGAGGAAGGCGGCGGCCTTGTCGATTTCCGGGGCGGCCGG
>CAZYHO010000817.1:0-1775 GCA_964647495.1 uncultured Akkermansia sp.
GGTGAGGCGCGTGCCGGGGTTGATGCAGACGGCGTTTCCGGCGAGGTCGAGCATCGGCAGGTCGGCCGTGCTGTCCGAGTAGGCCCAGGAATCCGCGGTCTCGCAGGGGAGCAGGCCGGCGTCGCGCATGCGCGGCAGTTTGGCGGCGTGCTTGTTGTTGTCGCCCGCGATCTCCGCGATGAACGGCTGGCGTTCCGCGATCTCGACGCGCGTGCCGAAACTGTGATCGAAGCCGAGCACGCGGCCGATTTCGCGGACGTAGAATTCCGGGCTGGCGGAGTTGAGGACGAGGATGCGCCCCTCGCGGCGGTGGCGCGCGATTTCCGCGAGCATTTCCGGATAAACGAGCGGCGGCACCACGGACTCGGCGAACTCGCGCGCCAGAGCGGTCACGCGCCCGCCCGGCATGAGCCAGAGGTAGCTGAGGAAGATGCGTTTGAGTTCGCGGGCGTCCAGCACGCCGATCAGGCCGGCCGGCATGAACAGACCGGCGACCGGCAGGAAAAGCCGCCGCAGGCCGTGTCGCCTCAGCACGAACTGGCAGAACAGCAACTGCGTGTCGTGCGCGAGCAGTGTGCCATCGAGATCGAAGAGGGCGAGGCGGGGCATCGGGGTTTGGGGAAGCGGGAAGCGGAAAGCGGAGGGCGGAGGGCGGAGGGCGGAGAGACCAGGGAGGAGGCCGGCGGACGGGGTGGCGGCGTGCGGCGCACAGCGGATGCTGCGGGTGGCGGCTCATGGTGGACCGCGATCCCATACGAGCGAAAGTCATTTTCCCATGAGGTTGAAACTCACGCTTGCCTACGACGGCCGGCCCTTCGCGGGCTGGCAGAGTCAGCGCGGACGAAACACGATTCAGGACGCGGTCGAGGCGGCCATCGCGGCCATCGCCGGAAAACCGGAGGACGCACCCGTGACGCGTGTCCACGCGGCCGGCCGCACCGACACCGGTGTGCACGCGCTGGGGCAGGTCGCACACTTTGACACACCGCCCGGGACGCGCCTGGGCGAAGCCGAGTGGCATCGCGCGCTGAACGCCCTGCTCCCGCCGACCATCCGCGTCATGCGCTGCCAGGAGGCGCCGCCGGATTTCCACGCACGCTTCGATGCCGCCGGAAAAACGTACCGCTACCGGATCTGGCACGGCGAAGTGCTGCCGCCGCTGGAATTCGGGCTCGCCTGGCACCTTCACGGCTGCCTGGACGAGGCGGTGTTCCACCGCGCGGCCCGCGTCTTCGTCGGCCGGCACGATTTTTCCGCCTTCCGCGCGAACCGCGGCGAGGAAAACGAGGCGTCCAGGGACTCGGTGCGCACGCTCCACCGGCTCGACTGCGCGCGCCAGGGCCATGTGATCACGCTGACGTTCGAGGGCGACGGGTTTCTCTACAAAATGGTGCGGATGATCGTCGGCGCGATCGTCCGCGTCGCCCGCGGCCATGACAGCGTCGAGCGGCTCGCCGACCTGCTGGCGCGTCCCGGCCAGAAAAAACCCGGCTGGCAGGCGCCCGCCGATGGTCTGATGCTGATCGAAGTGCGCTACGAGCAGTGAAAACGGGAACTCCAGCGCAACGGGTTTCGCACAGGATCCGGTTGGCGGTCAGAGGTCAGAGGTCAGAGGTCCGAGGTCGAGGGACAGGGTATTCGGAGGTGGTCAGTGGTCCGAGATTTGAAATTTGGGATCACAGGTCATGACCAACGGTTTTCCGCACAGCGTTTCAGTTGGAGTCCCGACGGTAAGCCGGAATCGCAGGCCAAGACGCGCATAGGCCACATAGGCC
>CAZYHO010000818.1:0-1775 GCA_964647495.1 uncultured Akkermansia sp.
CGACCATTTTCATCACGCGCTCCACCTCGGCGCCGAAGTCGGCGTGGCCCGGGGTATCGACGATGTTGATGGTGTAGCCTTCCCAGAGAATGGCGGTGTTTTTCGCCTTGATGGTGATGCCCTTTTCGCGTTCGAGGTCCATGGAGTCCATGGCGCGCTCGGTGGTGGCCTGGTTTTCACGGTAGGTGCCGCCGGCCTGGAGAAGTTGGTCAACGAGGGTGGTTTTCCCATGGTCAACGTGGGCAATGATGGCGAGATTTCGAATTTTCAGAGACATGGGAACGATTGGATAATGGACGGCCTCCGTGAGAAGGGGGGCGGGCTATGCACGGTTTTTCCCGGGATGGCAAGTCAGGATTCCGGATAATATTTCCGCCGCAGCGCCTATGCGCGGGAGGATCGTGTTGGGTTTGGCTTGGGGAGGCGGGGGCTGGCGCTGGTGACCAGGGGGCGATGGCGGCGCGGTCATGATCGGCTGCCATGACGCCGCGGCAGCCGGTGGTGGTGAGGTGGCGGGGTTTGGGATGCCGTGACAGCCATTCGCAGCAGAGGCTGCTGGCCACCGGGGTGAACATGGGGCGCAAGCGCGGGGGCCTGGCGTTGCGCAGGCGGCAACGGTCGTCCTGGCGCGAGGCGTCGGGCCGGGCGTGAAGGCCGGTTTCGATCCCCCAGCGGGCGATGTCGGCCTCAAGCCATTGCCCGGGCGGGTGCCCGGAGGCGGGGCGGCTGGTGAACCAGGCAGACGGTTTCGGGTTTGCGGCCGGTGCGCTGGCGGTGCAGCCGGGCGATTTGGGCGGCGCGGGGGAAAAGCAGTTCCCCGCCGGTGGCCGGGGCGCATATCAGCCGGGGCTTCACCCATTGGCGTTTCTTTTCCTCGCGGTGTGGTGGCCGGCGCCGCGGCCGGCGCGGGCTTCGGGGGCAAAAAAGGGGGAGGGGCGGGATCGGGCAGTTTCGTTCCGACGCGCTTTCTGACCACCGGTGGGTTTTCCTTGATGGTCAGCGGGCAGCCGGCACCGGCGTCCATCACCAGCCGGCGCGCGGCCTGCTGGCAGCTGTGCATGGCATCGAGCGAGACGGGTTTCCCATCAAGACCGAGCCGGGCGATGAGTTGGCGCGCGGCGGGGATTTCGTTGCTTTTGTCCTCGGCGAGCTCGCAGCGGAGGCAGTGCCGGGAGGGGGTGGTGATGGCGGTGAGGGCGTTGCGGCCGCCGGCGTGTTTGGGCTGCTTGCCATCGCCGGCCACCGTTTCGTTAGATGGGGCGGGACCGCGGATGCGGCGCTGCCATTGGATGAGGATTTCTTCGACGAGGCCGGCGTTCACGTGGGACATCATGCCGCTGAAGGTGGCCGGGGCGGGCGAGGGGCGGCGGCCGGTCCTGGTGTCGCGACGCGCGCCGGGGGCCTTGAGCTGCGCTTGCGAGAGGCTTTTTGCGAAGACCTCGGGGTCCTTTTGTCCGCGCGGCGCGTCTGCCAGGTGGGCGGCGGACACGATGCCTAACAGGGCGTGGGCCGGATGGGTGCGGCGCCTGCGGTTGCGGTACTCGGGGACGCGCTGGCGAAACAGGGCGGAGAGGGTTCTGAGCCGGGCGGAGGAATCCGGTGCAGCGCGGTGAGGAGGCGGCTTCGACGGCGGCGGGCGCGGGTTTGAGGTGTTCGGCCTGGAGGCGGCGGCAGGCTCCGCGCGCCAGTTCGCGCGCGAAGAGGATCTCGGGCTTGTCATGCGGCTCGTAGTAATCGCGCGGGGCGCGCTGGTTGCCCCGGGTTTGTCCGAGCGG
>CAZYHO010000819.1:0-1766 GCA_964647495.1 uncultured Akkermansia sp.
ATTCTTGTGGAAAACCGGGCGTCCACAAAGGGTCTGTCCCCCTGCGGGCGCCCCGCGGTCCACGAATCAGATTCGCGTCCATTGGCGTTCATTCGCGGTTAAACAACAGTATTGCCAGCCGCCTGCAGGACGGCTTCCGGGATCGTGTTTTGAATCCTACCTGCATTTTGCCCTTGCCTCTCTGGCCGGTTCGGCTTGGTTGTGGCTTATGAGATTCAATTGCAACAAATGGACGTGGTTTCTTGGAGCGGGCCTTGGCCTTGCCGTCGGGGGGCTGGCGTCGGCGCAGGGGGTATTGAACGTGTACGCGAGCCGCCACTACGGGGCGGACCGCGAGTTGAACGAGCGGTTTACGAAGCTGACGGGGATCGAGGTGAAGGTCCAGTCGGCGGAGGCGGATCCCTTGATCGAGCGGCTGAAGTCCGAGGGGGAGAGTTCGCCGGCGGACGTGTTTATTACGGTGGACGTGGCGCGGTTGCAGAACATGAAGAAGGCGGGGTTGTTGCAGCCGGTGAAGAGCGCGGTGATCGAGGAGCGGGTGCCGGCGGAGTTCCGGGATGCGGAGGGGTATTGGACGCCGTACACGGTGCGCGCGCGGATCATCGTGGCGTCGGTTGAGCGGGTGAAGCCCGGCGAGATTTCGACGTACGAGGATCTGGCGGATCCGAAGTGGGCGGGACGGCTGCTGATCCGGTCGTCGACGAGCACGTACAATCAATCGCTGCTGGCGTCCATGATCGCGGCCAATGGCCCGGAAGCGGCGCAGGCGTGGGCGAACGCCGTGGTGAAGAATCTGGCGCGCCCGCCACAGGGAGGCGACCGTGACCAGATCAAGGGAGTGGCGGCCGGGCTGGCGGACGTGGCGGTCACGAACACGTATTACCTCGGACTGCTGCTGAACTCCGCAGATCCCGCCGACCGCGAGGCGGCCGCCAAAGTGCGCCCGATCTTTCCGAACCAGGACGGACGCGGCGCGCACTTCAACGTGAGCGGCGTGGCGGTGCTGAAGCATGCGCGCAACGTCGATGCGGCGGTCAAGTACATCGAGTTTCTGCTCTCGCCCGAGTCGCAACAGTATCTTGCGAACGCGACATACGAGTTTCCGGTGCGGCTCGATCCGCCGCTTTCCACCACGCACGAATCATGGGGCGTTTTCAAACTCGACACAAAAGGCTTTCCGAAGCTGGGCGAGAACCTGGAAACCGCCTTCAAGACCGCGGACCGCGCCGGCTGGAAATGAAGGGCGTGCCGGCCCGCGTCGGAGCCCGCGCCCTTTGCTGGCTGGGGTGGCTGCCGGCGCTGATTGTATTGTTGCCGTTGCTCGCCGTGGGGGTGCGGGCCGTGGCGCCTGCGGAAGCGATGTGGGCGCAGGTGGTGGAGTACCGGCTGGCCGGTTATCTGGTTCATTCGGCCGGGCTGGCGGCGGGGGTGACGGTGCTCACGCTGGGTTTCGGGGTCGCTGCGGCCTGGATGGTATCGGTTTACGAGTTCCGGGGCCGGCGGACGCTCGAGTGGGCTCTGCTTCTGCCGCTGGCCATGCCCGGATACGTCGCCGCGCTGACGTACCTCGATTGGCTGCACCAGATGACGCCGGTGTACATCTGGGTGCGCGATCGCCACGGGATCGAAGCGTTTCGCGCGGTTCAGCAAGCCGGGCCGTGGATATTCTCGATCATCGTTCTCGGCTCGACGCTTTTTCCGTATGTGTTCCTGAGCTGTCGCGCCGCGTTCGGGCGGCGCGCGGCGGGCGCGGTCGAGGCCGCGCG
>CAZYHO010000820.1:0-1754 GCA_964647495.1 uncultured Akkermansia sp.
GTCAGCGCCGCCTTGATCGCGGTTCCCGCCTCCAGGGATGTCATGACGGCCGGGATATTGATCCCCGCGGTTTCCCCGCCCATCGTGATCGGGTATCCCTCCACGCTGTTTCCGACAATGACGGCGATGGCCCCCGCGGCCTGCGCGTTGAGGATCTTGTCCGCAAACGTGACCGCCCCGCGGTCGACGTAGACAATTTTCCCGGCCACGGCCGCCGCGTTGTTCAACGGCGTGTCCGCCAGAATCGGATCCGCGGCCACGACTTCCGCCTCGATCACCCCGGTCAGCGGCTCGCCGATGCTGCCGAATCTCCTCGTCCCGTCGACGCTCGGCAGAATGGCGGGCACATTGGCCGAACCCGTCGTCTGCAAGAGGTTCCGGGTCGGCCCGTCATGGCCAAGCGAAAGCCGGAAACCGTCATCGCTGTTAACGGCCAATGTGTACAAGCCGGGCGCCGGGAAAACGGCCCAACTCTTGATCTCCCCGGCCAGATTGTCGGTGGAACCGGTGGTTCCGGGAATGCCCGGAATCGTCTCCTCTCCGCCGAGGAAACTCCCGTTCTGCGCTCCATCCTGATCCCAGTTGAGCACTCCGGAGAACGAGAAGATGCCGTCGGTGGCCGCGGCGAGATCCGCGACGTTCTCGCCGTAAGCGCCGGCCAGAATGTCGTCGGCTACTTCATTCCAGTTCGCGGTGTCAACTATCGGATCTCCACGGGTGATCACCTGATAAATCCGGGCTTTGAATCCCGGCACGGAAACGCCATTGGCCGGCACGCCGGCCGTGGCTGTCAGCGTGCCATAGTTGACCACACCGAACGACCAGGTTTCCGTGCGCTCCACGGCCGTATTCGTGCTGTAAGTCAGGGACACCGTGTGGTTGCCCGGCGCCCAAAGGTTCGGCGGATCGTACACGATGACCGTGTTCAACCCGGCGTTGGTGATCTCAGGTGTCACCGCAGTGCCGTCGACCGTCAGGACGATGCTGGCGTCGTTGACCGTGGCCACGCCGTCGACCAGTTCGACCCGGATCGGATAGCGCGGATCGTTGTCGGTGATGCCGGGGAACGGCGCGATCGCATGCAGCGCCGGCAGGGCAGGCACGCCGGCGTAGTACGCCTTGATCGCATCGGGATCGAACTCGTCGTTGACCAGGATCTTCGTGCCGTCGTCAATGCGGACCGAGAAGAGTTCCAGATTCGCGCCGCCGCCGCCTTCCCACCAGAGGAGCCGGATCGGATAAATGCCCGCCACGGGCACCGCGACGTCGAATGTGCTGTCCGAGGCGCCTCGGCCGCCGTTGAACTCGCCGGCAGTTGTCCTCGTGAAACGGTCCAGTGGATTCGCGCCGATGGACAGGCTGAAACCATCGTCGCTATTCACGCCGAGACGCGTGATGCCGGCGGGCAGCTCGAGCCAACCGGTAATTTCGGCGACAATGTTGTCGGTCGAGTTGGTGGACCCGGGAATGCCCGGAATCAACGTCTCTCCACCGGGGAAACTGCCGATCGCCCCCCCGACTTCATCCCAATTGAGCACGCCCTCGACGATGTGCGCTCCATCAGGCTCGGATCCCGGCTCCGCGAGATTCGCCACAATCGCGCCCGCCCCGGCATCGAAAAAGCCCTCGGCAATCTGCCGCTCGGGAAGTGGAAGCACGTTCTCGTCACCGGGATACCTGGGGAATCCGATCTGGTGAACACGCGCCCTGAATCCCACGGCGTTCGTGTCGACCTGGCCGGCCGCGGCTTTCCA
>CAZYHO010000821.1:0-1739 GCA_964647495.1 uncultured Akkermansia sp.
TCTGCAAAACCGGTATGCGCGGGTTCGATTCCCGCCCTCGCCTCCACATACTGATAATCAAAGAGTTATGGTTGCTCATTTGATTACTTCCCCGACGGCTTCGGCACGCTGAGGGCGCGGCAGATTTTGCGGACCAAAATGAAAGTGATCTCGGAATGACGAGGAACGGCCTCGCTCTTCCTGGTTGCCGGATTCCAGAAAAGCGAGTGTTCGCCGCCTTCTCGCTTCAATTCGCATCCATGTGCCTCTGGATGCCGGATCCATTCCCGGCGCTTCATCGCTGTGCAAGAACCGTACAGCCCGGCAATTTCGCCGGTTCGTGCATTGGATTCCGGCTTGCCGCCAATACGGTTCAATTAACCGCGAATGAACGCCAATGAACGCGAATGAGGAGAATCCTGCTACGTACTGCAATTTAGAAACGAAGACGTTTGGGGAATGCTGGAGTTTTCATTGGCGTTTTTGAGGTTGGGTCCGTTCCCCGCAGGGCTTGGGCATTCGACTCCTCGTGTTTTTTGCCCGGTGCAGTGGCGCGCCAGGTCGGCACTGTCTTTCCCCAAACAAGCGGGCACTCACGGCATCACATTCAGTCCCTCGGCGCTGGCGGCTTGCCGCTGTCGCTGATCGAAGCTCAAGAAGTCCGTCGCCTGGATTTCGAGGGCGGTGGCGATATGGATCAAATCCAGCGTGCGGGTGCCGAGAGTGGCGGTGTGTGTTTCTGACAGGGAAAGGACACAGGCCAGCACGGTGGTGTAGTTCAGCGCCACGATCAGGAAACGGCCTGCAGCAATGTCCGCGTTGAAATCCTGCCAAAGTTGAGCGGCCTGAGCGTCGGTGATGCGTCCGTGAAGCACGGCCCGCCGGAAAGCATTGGCGATCTCCGCGCGGTGCCATTCCGAGAGCAGGACGGGAGGAGACACGGCGGCGCAGGTGGCATCGGCGCGGAGGGAATCCGGCTCATTGAGGTAAAGCGCCACGATGAGGCTGCTGTCGGCGGTGGCACTCATGCGCCACGGTCTTCGTCAATGAGGGCTTGGGCGGTGCCAGCGGGAAGCATCGTCTCGCCAAACACGGCCCGGCGGCGGGCGGCGAAATCGGGCCAGCGCACGGGCGGTTGGCCCGGGGCGGGAGCGGGGCGATCGGTTGGCGGCACGAGCCGCGCCACTTCGCGCCCGTCGTCCAGGATGGCGACGGTTTCCCCACGCTGGACGAGGGCCATCCATGCGGGGAAATCCTGCCGGATTTGCTGAAGGGTGGCGACGCTCACGCCCCGAGAATACCGGGCACGGACCGCTGCGGCAAGGAGGAAATCCCGCTCCCGGAAGCGCCTCGCACTTTTTCAGCCTGCCCGCTCCGGCAATGTCGCCGGGGAGATGTCTTGACCATTAACGTAATGCACCTTTTCCTCCCATGACAAGCCGGGAGGGATGGAGCTTTGTCCCGCCGGTAAGAGCGAAATCGTCGGCTTGGTACAAATGGCATGCACAACGATGTTCTCCACACGGCTTCAGGGGCCTGGCCTGAGGTTCCGGCTTGCCGCCAATACGGTTCAATCAACCGCGAATGAACGCCAATGAACGCGAATGTGGAGAATCCTGCTACGTGCTGCAATTTGGAACCTTACATACATTGGTGTCCATTGGTGTCCATTGGTGTCCATTTGCGGTTCTCCTTAAATAAACGATATTGGGCTTACCGCCGTACTCCAACTGAAAGCTGTGCGAAAAACAGTTGGGTTG
>CAZYHO010000822.1:0-1737 GCA_964647495.1 uncultured Akkermansia sp.
CCACCCCGCCGCGCACCACCACCGCCCAAGGCCCCGCCTCCCACCCCGAAGCCGTCGCCCAAGCGGCTGTCGATAATCTCGAGTGAGGTCATTGGTCATTGGTCATTGGCCGCAGGAGTGCGCGGTTCACGGGGCATGGGGCACATGTGGCCCATAGGCCCCATATGCCCACGGTTGTTACTTGAATCGTAAAGGGGTCTGTCCCCAATCCGGCTCCCAAAATCACCCCCCGAGTGATGGCGGACCTTTGTAACCGATTCCCCACACACGCAGCAAGGCTCGCCAAGTGTCGGCGGTGTTCTGCATCATGTCCACCATCTGCGACAAGGACAGCTCCCAGGACCTGGTGCGGCGCATACCAGACGGGAAGACCGTGCTCGCGTAGCACGGCCACGATCTCGACCGCGCGAGCCGCATCCTCCGAGGCATGAGAGAGAAAAACCTCGCCGGGAAGGCTCATGCGACAACGGGCGACGGACGGCGCAACGATTCGGCGATCCGGGCCAGAACACCGGGAAGGCCGGATTCAGAAACAATGTGAAACACTTGATAACGATCCAGAATCCAAGGATAGGCGTCCGGCGGAAGTTCCTCCCGATCCCCCACGATCAGAGGAACGACCCGCCCCTCATAGGCCTTGTTGGTCAAGGCATAACCAAGCTCTTGGCGGACCTGAGGCGCACCGGCGGAGGCGGGGGTGATGAGACCGATCATGGCGTCCGATTCGTTGAGCGCACGACCCACGGCTTCGGCCCAGTTGTCGCCTGGAAAGATTTGATCTTCCGCAATCCATGGGGAAAGCCCGATTTCCGCAAGTCCCTCAGCCACCGCTGCGGGCGAGCGGACTGTCCTGATAGCTATGGCTGATGAAAACCTGCATGAAAAAAGATACCGCCCATGGAAGGGCTGACAAGCGTTCACTCTGCAACCGCGCATCCTTGCCGGTATGCGGCGGAGCAGGCCGAGAACGGTCAGCGGGTTGATCTCGCCGGGGAGGGCGATGGTGGTGGCTTCGACGAGTTTTCGGCCGAGCCAGCCCCCCTCCCTCTCACCCACCACCAAAGTGTCGCGCGCCCATGAATTGCCTGCCCGCCCCTCGAAGCAAATTCCTGGCAGACAGTCAGGGCGGGTCACTCCGTGCGATGAACTCGCGATGGGACCAGGCGCCGTCGGGGCGGATGACGATCTCGACGGCGCCGGCGGCGGATTGGTCGACGACGCGGGCGCCGGCGGCTTCGAGACGGGTGCGCCGTTCGGCCGGGAGACGCGGGGCGGCGCGGGCGGCGGCGCCGGCAGACACGACGAGGGCGGGCTTGAGGCGCGCGACGAAATCGGGCAGGCCCGAGAGGTCGGAGGCATGGTGTCCGCGGATCCAGATATCGGCTCGCAGATCCGGATGGGCTTTGAGGATGGCGCGTTCGGCGAGGAATCCGGCGTCATTGCTGAGGATGACGGTGCGGCCGGCGAAATCGAGACGGAGCACCAGGCAGGCGTCATCGGCCAGCGGCGCGTTGGCGGAGGACGGCGGCCAGAGCACGGTGAGCGTGACGGCATCATCGAGAGCGAGCGAATCGCCGGCGGCGAGCGGACGGGCGATCGAGGCGCCGTGGGCGAGAGCGGCGCGAAGCGCGGGCGATCGCGACGGGTGCGGGGAGTGGCCGAGGACCGGTGGCTGCCACTGGTCGAGCGCCTCGAGTGCCGCGCCCACGTGATCGTGATCGCCGTGCGAGAGGACGA
>CAZYHO010000823.1:0-1716 GCA_964647495.1 uncultured Akkermansia sp.
CTCAAGCGATGGCCTGGAAGAACTCGCCTTGGCCGCTGAGGAAGTGCACGATGTTCCTGGTGGCCATCATCGCCTGGCGGGGGACGCTTTCGTAGGTGCGCGAACCGATGTGCGGCGTGACGATGGCTTTGGGGTGCCGTAGCAGCGGGTGGTCGGGTGGAGGGGGTTCCTGGTCCATGACGTCGGTGGCATACGCGGCGAGACGGCCAGAATCGAGGGCGGCGAGCACGGCGGCGGTGTCGGCCAGTTCGGCGCGGCTTGTATTGACGAGCACGGCGCCCTCGGGGAGCAGGGCCAGGCGGCGGGCGTCAATGAGATGATGAGTGGCGGGCTCCAGCCTGGTGTGGAGGCTGAGGATGCCGACGGCTTCGCAGAGCGAGTCGATGGATGAGTGCCGGATCATCGGGTGGCGCGCCGCGAAGTCGTCGGGCCAGAAGTTTCCGAAGGCGTGGACTTCCATTTCGAATCCGAGGCATCGCTTGACCATTTCCTGGCCGATGCGGCCGAGGCCGATGATCCCGATTTTCTGCTGCCACAGCTCGTGGCCGGTCGGGCGTTTCCACTGGCCGGCGCGTGTGGCGTCGGTCGCGGCGAGCAGGTTTCGGCGGGATGCCAGCAACAGGCAGAACGTGTGCTCGGCGACGGTCGTGTGGTTGACTCCCGGCGTGAAGAGGACGGGGATACCGAGATCGCGCGTGGCGGGCAGATCGATCTTGTCGAGTCCGATGCCGTATTTGCTGATGACGCGGAGGCGTGGCAGTGACTTTTCGAGGACGGCGCGCGTGATGGCGTCGTCGCCGCAGAGGAAACCGTCGAATTCGCCGGCCAGTTCGAGCATGCGGGCCTCGGTCAGCGGACCGCGCTCGCGCACGATTTCGTACCCTTGGGCGGCCATCAGGTCGTGATGCGGGCCGGGCGTGTCCTGATAGGAAGTGGTGGTGAGAAGAATGCGGATTGGCACGCCGGCATCGTGGTGTCAGGAGGCGGGAAGTGCCAAGCGGGAATTGGCTCGACAGGTGGGGGCCGCGGGTGAGACTGGAGGGACGTGGCCGGCCGCGATTCCAGCGATGGAAGGGGCTGGCGTGAGGATCGATGTCATGCCGGCACAGGTTGATTTTCTTGTCGTGGGTCAGGGGCTGGCGGGCACGGCGCTGGCATGGGAGCTGATCTGGCGAGGCCGGTCAGTCCTGGTGGTCGATCCCGGCGGGGAGGTGACGTCGTCGCGGATCGCGGCGGGGCTGGTGACGCCGATCACCGGGCAGCGGCTGGCTCTGGGATGGCGGGTGGCCGAAATGCTGGAGGCGGCACGGGAATTTTACGACCGCACGGAAGTCGAGCTGGGTGTGCGGCATTTTCACCCGCGGAT
This sequence comes from uncultured Akkermansia sp., assembly GCA_964647495.1. GTDB lineage: Bacteria > Verrucomicrobiota > Verrucomicrobiia > Verrucomicrobiales > V1-33 > CAJBME01. The sequence continues at coordinate 1,367 of CAZYHO010000823.1, forward strand.
CGTGCGGAGGATATTTCGGTCGGCTGGCGAAGCCGGCGTCTGGGAGCAACGGCGCGCGGAGCCGGAACGGCAGGCGCATATAGCGCGTGCCTGGGCGCCGGAAGCGGGGCCGTTCGGCGGGTGCGAGTTTCGCGGCGCCCACCTCGATTGCGCGGGGTATCTGGCGGCGTCGCGCGATGCGTTTCGCCGTCTCGGCTGCCTGCGAGAGGAACAGCTCGATTGTCGCGAGGCGGCGGACTGGCCGGCGGCGGTGGTCGTTTTCTGCCAGGGATTCGAGGCGTCGCGCAATCCGTATTTCGACTGGGTTCGCTGGCGGGCCGCCAAGGGCGAGATCCTGACGGTCAGGACAA
>CAZYHO010000824.1:0-1712 GCA_964647495.1 uncultured Akkermansia sp.
CGAAGGGGATCGGTACGCAGGATGGGGCGGCATCCCGGGCCTGTCCCCAAACGTCGACGCGGCACAGTGCTTGCCCCGGGATGGCAGCCGGCGCGGATTGAAAAGTGGGTGTCCGCCATTTCCAGCAGCCGCAGCGGTTCAGAAGGCTTGCACTCAGACTTCTATGACGACGGGGAAATCCGGACACAGCCGCGAACGGTCGAGCGGACCTTCTTCCCGGGCGTGGAAGCGCATTGAGCCATCCTCGCCGCAAAACCAGACTTCCTCCGCGCCTGCGTCGAAATAGAGCGCCATCTTTTCTTCCATCCCCGCCTTGGTGTTCGAGGGCGAGATTACCTCCACACAGATTTCGGGAGCTTCCAGAAAGCAGCGGGGATCGAACGCGCGGGCGTAGCGTTCGTCCGAGAACCAGGCGGCATCGAGCGCCTTCACTCCATCCGACGTGGACAGCGGGCATTCGGCCAGCGACCGCCCGCCCAGCAGACGATCCAGCAGGATGGCGATTCGAGACTGGCGCGAACTATGGAAGGAACCTGGCGGAGGAGACATGATCATGTGCCCGTGGCGGTCGGTTTCGAATCGTCCGTCGATCCTCGCCAATTCCGGATCCGCAAGCAGCCGCTCCCAGGTCCGGAGGTTGAACTCCCTCTGGTCTTCCCGCGGTGGAAGCTGGATGGTGAGGCTCATGGCGGGAGGCTACGCGAACAGCCGTGCGTCCGCAAGGTGACTGGTATGGCTGCGAATGGCGGGCAGCAGTTCAGTCTTTCTGGGCGGGGAGGTTGCGGAGTTCGGGGGGCCAGGAGAAGGCGGGGGCGGAGGCGGGGTCGAAGCCGTCGAGGTGGGCGCGGTCAGCGGGGGAGCGATCGGCGGGTCGGAGGTAGCGCCATGGGCGGTCGCCGAGTTCGCGCTGGAGAAGGGCGGCGAGGGCGGGGTCGTAGGCTTTGAGTTCGTCGCGGGTGTTGACGTGGTTGTGTTCGTTGTCGTTTTGGCGGTTGGTATCGAACCACGACTGCACGCCTTCGGCCCAGTATTCGGAGGCGTTGGTGGCGGCGTAGGTGCCTTTCCAGAGGCCCTGGTCGAGGGCGGCCTTCCAGGTTTTCTGCAATTCGGCTTCGAATTCCGGGTTCAGCGAGACGAGGCCCATCTGGTGGATGACGTGGGCGAACTCATGAATGAGGATGTTTTCCTTGGCATAGGGATCGCCGGCGAGGCAAAGGAGGTTTTCCTCGCCGCAGGAAACGGCGGGCGCGTTGCGGGTCGCGCCGAGCCCGCGCGCGCGGCGATTCCAGAACTGCGGCGGTCGGAGGTGGCGGTGCTCCGGGATGTCAGTGGTGAATTCGTCGGGCGCCATGACGGCGAGGCGGACTTTGTTGTCCGCGATCGCCTTGGCGAGGTCGTCGCGGCCTTCGAGCATGTGTTCGAGCAGGTAAGCCGCCTCGCGCAGCGCGTAGGGCGAGACTTTCGAGGACGAGACGATGGGAATGCCCATGGCGTCGAGATGGCGCGTGTAGAACGGATCGAGCGCGAGGCGCTCGCGCAGTTCCGCAGGCGGTTCCGATGGCTCGGCGGCGATCGCCGGGGCCACGAACGCGAGGGCGGCGGCGAGAAGCAGGCAGGACGTTCTCATCAGCGCATCGTGAGACAGCGGCGCGGCAGCGCAAGCTCGGAGGTTCGTATCACGCCGATCATGAGCCAATGGAGCGGCTGGAAAG
>CAZYHO010000825.1:0-1693 GCA_964647495.1 uncultured Akkermansia sp.
TGAACCATGAACCATGAACCATGCACCATGAACCATGAACCATGAACCATGAACCTTCCTTTGACACCCCCCCGCCGCCGTATAAGCAAATGGATGGCGAAACCGAGGATTTTGGTTGCCGATCCCATCTCGGAGGTCGGCATCGACGAGTTGAAGGCGGATCCGCGTCTGGATGTGGACGTGCGGATCGGCATTTCTCCGGCCGATCTGCTGGACGCCGCGCACGAGTACGAGGGCATCATCGTTCGTTCCCAGACCAGGATCACGGCGGAGGTGTTCGCGAAGGCAGCCCGGTTGAAGGCGGTGGGCCGGGCCGGCGTCGGCGTCGACAACATCGACGTGCCCGCGGCCACTGCGGCCGGCGTGGTCGTGATGAACACACCCGGAGGCAACACGATTTCGACCGCCGAGCATGCGTTCACGCTGATGGTGTCGCTGGCCCGTCACATCCCGCAGGCCCATGCCAGCCTGACCGCCGGGCGCTGGGAGCGAAAAAAATTCGAAGGAGTCGAAGTGAATGGCAAAACGCTGGCGATCCTCGGGATGGGGCGCATCGGCGGCGAGTTCGCGCGGCGGGCGCAGGCGTTCAACATGCGGGTGCTCGCCTATGATCCCTACCTCAGCGCCCAGCGCGCCCAGACACTGCGCGTCGAGTTGAAAGAAACGGTCGAAGAAGCCATTGCCGAGGCCGATTTCATCACGGTGCACATGCCGCTGACCAAGGAAACACGGGGCATGCTCAATGCGTCGCGCCTGGCCGCCCTCAAACCGGGAGTGCGCCTGATCAACTGCGCCCGCGGCGGGCTCATCGACGAAGCGGCTCTGGTCGAGGCCTTGCGCGACGGGCGCGTCGCGGGCGCCGCCCTCGATGTGTTCGAGACGGAGCCACCGCCGCCGGATCACCCGCTTTTCGCGCTGCCCAATGTCGTCCTCACGCCGCACCTCGGCGCGTCCACCGCCGAGGCTCAGGAAAATGTCGGCATCGAGGTCGCGCGCCAGATTCGCGACTACCTGCTCGATGGCGCTGTCGTCAACGCGGTCAACATGCCGAACATCGACCCGAAGACCATGGAGCAGGTCGGTCCATTCCTCTCGTTCGCCGAGTCGTTGGGGCGCATCCTCAGCCAGCTCGCCCCGACACATCCCGATGTCATCCGGGTGAACTACGCCGGCCGCATCGCCGACCTCGACACCGCGTTGATTTCGCGTGCCGCGCTCAAAGGGTTCCTCGAACGCGGAAGTTCGGAGGAAGCCGTCAATTTCCTCAACGCCCCGAGCATGGCCGAGCGAAAAGGCCTCAGATTCACCGAAAGCCGCCTCCCGGACGCCGCCGAGTTCGCCGACCTCATCGAAATGAGCGTCGGCCGCGATGGCGAACGCACATCGGTCGCCGGCACCTTCTTCGGCCGCGAACCACGCATCGTCAAAATCGCCAACCGCCGCATGGAAGTCGTGCCCGAAGGCTGGTTGCTCCTCCTCGAAAACAAAGACCGCCCTGGCATGGTCGGCGCTTACGGCACCCTGCTCGGCCGCCACGGCGTCAACATCGCCCACATGAGCCTCAGCCGCGACATCAAGGACGGTACCGCCCTCGTCGTCCTCAACCTCGACGGCCAGCCCGCCGAAAATGTGCTCGCCGATCTCCGCGCCCTGCCCGACGTCACCTCCGTCCGCCTCCTGGGACTTTGAATCA
>CAZYHO010000826.1:0-1685 GCA_964647495.1 uncultured Akkermansia sp.
GGGTTCATTGGGTTTCCTAGGCACAGCCTCTCCGCCTTGTCAAAACGAGAACCGCAAGCCCGTGTCCACTCTCGTCCAGAATCCGACCTGTCTGACCCGTCCGACTCGTCTGACCAGTCTGACCCCTGACCCCTGATTCCCACACCTGCCCTCAAAGTTCGCGTGGCCTGCGGCGCTCGTTGAGTGCGGCACAATTGGGGCAGATGACGAGTTTCTCGCCTGAGGTATCCTGGAAGATTTCGTTGCAGAGCCGGCAAATCACGTCGTGGCGGCGTTCCTGGCGCCAGCGGCGGCGACGGCGCCATTCGCCGCTGAGCCAGATGATGCCGACGAGGAGAAGCAGCGCCCACAGGTAATGGGACAGGAGCGTGGAGAGGCTGGTCTGGATCATTGCGGCGGCTCGGCGGATGTCTTGGAGGGAGGCGCCGGCGGAGCCGGCGAGGCGGGCGGGAGCACCGGTTTCGACACCTGGCTGACTTCGGGCCAGGCCGCGGCCTCGGGGCGGGCAGGCCAGGGTTCGCGGGCGATCGCATGGTTGGCGAAGGCAGGGACGTGCGGCTCGGCCGGTTCGTGTTCAGGAAGTTCGAGGTCGGCAGTTTCGAGAGGTGACAGCATGCCGGCCAGCGTGCTCTGGCTGTCAGAGGAGGCCGGATCGACCGACGGCCTGGTGGCCAGCACCAGGGTGGCGGGCACCGGCATGGCGCGGGCCGGCACCGGCATGCGCACGCGGAAGAGGATGAAGGCAGCCAGATGCGCGGCGAGCACGAGGATAAGCCAGAACGTAAGCTTTCCCCAGGTGCGCGGCCGGTGGTGCCACTGAAAGATCAGATCCGGTCGCGTCACAGGCGCCGCTTTGTCCTCGTCTGCTGTGGCCGGGGGGATCATGGGAAGGTGGAGCCGTCGGCGCCGGGCGGGGTGGTGGCCCAGACGACTTCGTAGCCGGCATCGATGGCGAGCTGACTGACGCGCACGGCGAGCCCGTACGCGGCCAGTTCGTCGGCGCGGAGCAGGATCTGGCGTTCGCCGTCGCGGGGGGGAGTGGCGAGCGCCTTCTTCAGATCCGCCATCGACATCGGCCGGTCGTTGAGAAAAATCTGCGGCTGGCGGCCGGCCGAAAGCGTGATCACCTGGGCGCGCGGCATCGGTTCCAGCAGCGAAGTGGACATGGGCGGCTGCACCCTCACGCCCGACTGCAACACCATGCTCGACCCCAGCAGGAAAAACGTCAGCAGCAGCATGACCACACCCAGGAACGGCACCAGGTGCATCAAGCGCGGCGAAAGCTGAAGTTGGGATTCGAGTTTCACGGCGGCCGCCGGCCAGGTGACAAATGACGGATCGGCGCGGCGTTCCCGCGCCTCCCCGGCATTATTGCCCTGCCGTCTCACCTCCGACCATAACCACCGCTGCCCGCTTTGCCGGGAGAATCTTTCAGGTGCCCCGTTCCCCGACCACCGACCACGGAATACTGACCACCGACTACTGATTTACTGAACACTGAAATACTGATTACTGGCCTCTGATATTTGAAATTTGAAATTTCACTCACCTTCCCAGCTTGACCGGGTTGCCGGCAGCCTTGTCGAAGGCGATAATGCGCGAGTCGTCGGCGATATCGGCGGTGGCGGCCGCGGCGGCCTCGCGCTGATCGGTCAGGATATTGACGATTTCGATGCCGCCGCGCT
>CAZYHO010000827.1:0-1680 GCA_964647495.1 uncultured Akkermansia sp.
TCCGCCACAGTGGTCCGCGTGCCGGTGGACTTGCCTTGGATGGAGCAGCACGCGCGTGGTTTGCTGCGCGACGTGTCCCGTTCGTTTTACCTCAGCCTGCGCGCCCTGCCGCCGCCGGTGCGCGGCACACTTTCGCTCGCCTACCTGCTCGCCCGGACCACGGACACCTTCGCGGACAGCGGATCCCTGCCCATTCCGCGGCGGCTCGCGGCGCTCGAGGCCACGGAGGCCGCTCTGAGCCGCGAAGAAGGCGCGCTCCGCCTGATCGACTGCGGGCTGGCGGTGGTCGAATCCGAAGACCACGGGCTTTCACCCGGCGAGGCCACGCTCCTTCACCGGCTCGCGGAAATCCTCGCGTGGTACTGGTCGCTCCCTGACCTCGAACGTGCCTTGGTCCGCCAGGCGCTCGAAACCATCATCTGCGGCCAGCGCGCCGATGTCACCCGCACCGAAATCGCCAGCGCCGAGGAACTCGACCTCTACACATTCCAGGTCGCCGGTTGCGTCGGCGAGTTCTGGACACGCCTCAGCGCGCTCAAAATGCCCTCTTTCGCCAAAGCGCCCCTCGATTCCCTCATCGAGCGCGGCATCCGCTTCGGCAAAGGCCTCCAGCTCATCAATGTCCTCCGCGATGTCTCCAAGGACGCCGCCATCGGACGCAGCTACCTGCCGGGTGTCGCCCCGGACGCCCGCCCCGAGGAAAAATGGGTCGCCGCACAGCCGTGGATCGACCGCTGCCGCGCCCACCTCGACCAGGGCCGCCTTTACACCCAGGGCATCCGGGGCGTGCGCAGCCGCTTCGTCAAATGGCTCCCGCTCCGCCTCGCCGAGGAGACACTCACGCTCATCGTCGCCGCCGGCCCCGCCGCCATGACCGCCCCGGTCAAGGTGCCCCGCCGCCGCCTCCGCCGCATCGCGCTCACGGCCTGGCTCAGGGCTCTCAGCCCTTGAAAACCCTTTCACCGGCTGCCCGGACATCTGGGCGATACCTTGTCGAAGTATCAGCAGCAGGGCATAACAACGTATGAACCGATACATTGTTGCGAGCAGTGTGGCAATGACGTCCTCCTGGGCAAAGTGTCAGATGCCACTCTTGTTGTCGATTCCTTCACTGAGGGGGAACATATCTTGGTATCTGGCGTGGCTTCCGCGACATCGGCGGTTATTGATTCGGCATCTGGAACCACGCGTGTAACGACGATCAACCCGATTGTGCCACAAAGTACGACTGTGACCAGCACGCTGGTCCAACCGGGTTGAGCCGTGGAGTTCTATGCCGCCGGAACAATCATTGCGCGCCCGCAGGGTTATACACGAAGTGCGGGCAGCCGGCTCGCAACGTGTCTGTCGTCCTGTGATGGTTGCGATCGCTCTTGAGAACGAATCGCAACAAATTTTTCAACTCGCAGGGTGACACACGGATTACGGTCTGCTGGCCTGCAAATCGTCTGTCGCCCTGTGTGCGAGGAAGCGCTCTTGAGAATGGATCGCAACTTGTTTTGGAACCGCGACTCGCAGGGTGACACACGGATTACGGTCTGCTGGCCTGCAAATCGTCTGTCGCCCCGTGTGTGGGGGAAGCGCTCTTGAGAATGGATCGCAACTTGTTTTGGAACCGGGTGGCGAATCGGGGCGACATGTGCCAGCCGCTGCCTTTCGGCTTCACGATCAGTTTTTCCC
>CAZYHO010000828.1:0-1677 GCA_964647495.1 uncultured Akkermansia sp.
CGCGCCGCCCACGAATTCGCCGATGACGTGGTCTTCGCGCTGACCGGCCGGCCGGGCATCGCCACCAGCCGCCTGGCATTCGTGTCCGACGCGTCCGGGCGCCCGGAGATTTACGTCTGCGAAGCCGACGGCCGCGAACGACGGCGGGTCACGTACGACGGCGCCCTGGTTTCCCACCCGTCGATCGACCGCACGGGATCACTGCTCACGTACACACGCCAGCAGGGACCGCGCGCGGAAATCATGGCGCTCGACCTGCTGGGCGGATCGCGGCGCCGCGTCGTCGAGGCCCCCGGCGGCAACCACGGCGCCGCTCTCTCGCCGGACGGTCAGCAGCTCGCGCTCAGCATGGCCGACACGGGCTGGCCGGCCATCGTCGTGATGTCGCTCGACGGATCGAGCCGGCGGCGGCTTTCCCGGCCCGGTTCGGTGCCGTCCGCTCCCGCCTGGTCGCCCGACGGACGCCGCGTCGTCTTCGCGTGCGACGAGGGCGACGGATCCGGCCCGCACCTCCACGAGGGAAATGTGGGCAAACACGCGCGCCGCCTCCGGCTCGGCGTGGCAAACGCGTTTTCGCCGGACTGGTCGCCCGACGGCGACCGGCTCGTCTTCGTCACCCGCCACCGGGACGCATTATGGATCGCGATGTGGGAGCGCGGTTCGGCGCGCGTCCGGTTTCTCGGGCCCGGCCAGGATCCGTGCTGGGGAGCGGACAGCCGGCACATCCTGTTTTCCACCGGCGAGCAGCTCGTCACGCTGCACACGGAAACCGGCCAGCGGCGCACCATCGTGGAAAACTTCGGCCGTGTTTCGGAACCGACGTGGACGAAGTGATCATTCGAGAAGTTCGGCGTAATACGAACGCGCCATCTGGCGGCTGCGGGCCAGGATTTCGCCGTGGTGGCGCAGGCCGAGCACACGCTTCACCAGGCCGCGGCACTCGCCCGCGTCCAGCGTGCGGATGGCGTGCTTGACGCGCGGGATCTGGCTGGCCCCGACGCTCAGCTCGGTGAACCCGAGACCGACCAGGAGCGGCGTGAGCACGATGTCACCGGCCATTTCCCCGCAGACGCCGACCCAGAGGCCGGCCGGCTCCGCCGCCTGCACGACGTTCTGAAGCAGCCGCATGATCGCGGGATGGCACGGCTGATAGAGGTCGGCCACTCGTTCGTTCACCCGGTCGACCGCGATGGAATACTGGATCAGGTCGTTCGTACCGACGCTGAAGAAATCGACCTCTTCGGCCAGCAGGTCCGCGACCACCGCCGCGCTCGGCACTTCGATCATCGCGCCGCGCGAAATCGCGCGGTCGAACGGCACGCCTTCGGCGGCCAGCTCGTCCATGCACGCGTCCAGCAGTGCGTTGGCCTGCCGGATTTCCTCGACCCCGGAGACCAGCGGATACATGAGCCGCACGCGGCCGTGAGCGCTGGCCCGGAGGATCGCGCGGAGCTGGGTGCGAAAGAGGTCGGGCTGCTGGAGCGACCGCCGGATCCCGCGCCACCCGAGGAACGGGTTGCCCTCGGTTTTCCAATCGTCGTCGGCGGGAAGTTTGTCTCCGCCGATGTCCAGCGTGCGGATGATGATGCCATGTTCGCCGGCCCCGCGCGCGGCCGCCGCATAGTCCGCCGCCTGCCCTTCCTCGGTGGGAAACGAATCCTGGTTCAGGAAAAGAAA
>CAZYHO010000829.1:0-1673 GCA_964647495.1 uncultured Akkermansia sp.
GGAAGTGATGCGGTGCCTCCGGCCCGCACGCCCCGCGGGCTTCCAGCCTGCGGAATCGTTTTTGACCACGAATTTCACGAATAGCACGAATCATATGGAGAGGCCTGCTCCGTGTGCATTGAGCGGGCGGCGGACATTATGGGTGTGATTCGAGTGATTCGTGGTTCATTACGGAGCGCAACGATGTTTCGAGTTCCGGGCCTGGCTCGTCTGCTGGATCGGCAGATGCTGGGGGAGGTCTTCGCCAGACTGCGCAAGAACGCCGCCGCCGGAATCGACGGGGTGAGCTACGCGCAGTATGAGGAGACGTTGAGGAGAGCATTGGGTATCGTGTGGCAGGGAGTCCGGCACGCGCTTTTGGCCCTGCGCGAGACCCTGAACGACGGCAGCAAGCTTTAAAAGGTGGTGTTTTCCTTCGGTGCGCCGCACCCAGGAGCGCCGCAGTCGCTCTGCAGCTTCGTGCGTATCAGCCTGGAGGCAAGGCTCTTGTGTCGCGACCGAAGAGTTGAGCCAGCGTGTTTTTGATTGGCTTCGCGGCCGGGCCGACGAGCCGCAGGCGCCTGCGGCGCTTTGACTGCGGCGCTCCTGGCTGCGGCGCTCCCTGGGAATCAATGACGGAGCTTGAGAATGAAAACGCCCTGAATCGCCCCACCCATCAGTCTCCTCGTCTGGATGGCATTTCGCCCAGACCGACCACAGCCTTTGCGCCCTCAGTCGCAGCATCCACGGTGCTCTCGTTGCGGCATGCGAGGGGACGCGAGGGGAAAGCGTTTCGAGCCGTGCATCCGTCGAAACCACCATGATCTACCCGGCGCCGACGCTCCCAGCCCCCCTCGACATCACCTGGTCGCTTCCCCTTCCTCCAAAACGGGTTCTCCTCCTCTCCATCTACAACTTTTTGCTTGTCCAGGGCTGCCCTTCCGGTCACTATGGCCAGATGCATCGTCCATGGACGAAGTCCGCCCTTCAAGGAGGCGCTTGTGCCACAAATGCCTCTGTGTGCCTTGACTTGTTCAGACACATAGAGGCTTGATTTTACTGTTCGATGGAAATGTTTCGCAAAGTCATCGATCCAACCGGGCCGGGAGAAGCTGCCGAGATAGCGATAACCGAGTGTCGGAAGCGGATGAGTATCTCAAAATGGATAATAGTCACCTTGATTGTTATTCTGATCGCTGGGCTTGTTGGCTTGCGAATTGCGCCAGACATGATCGGAGCCACAGGAAAGCGATTGTTTGGTGCTGTCGCAGCCGTGATTCTGGTTCTAGGAGTTGATTGGATCGTCGAATATCAACGATTACAGAGGATCTTACGATTATCAAAATCATGAATACGAATGATTCTCAGTGACCCAACAGACCGAGACCAATTACTCGGAACCATACAAGGACGGCGTTCATCCCGCCCAGTTCAAGAAGAAGCCGGGGCATGAACCATCGAATTTGATGGACCCATACAACGAATAATGTCGAACAAAACTGGTGAGCATCACCAAGAATGGCAGACACCCACTTTTCCCCTCAATCCGCACCGGCAACCATCCGGGAATCATACAAAGCGCTTCGCGGGGACGACGATCTGGCTCGGCCAAGAGTGGTGTCTCGCATCAGCCTGCGCAACACGGCGCGAGACGCGCGATGTATCCGGCGAGACGCCGGATACGGCGGGCGGGA
>CAZYHO010000830.1:0-1670 GCA_964647495.1 uncultured Akkermansia sp.
TCGGACCCGGAATCGGCGCTGTTTGGACGTCGGGGACGGGCGCTGCCGCCCCGACGTCCGTTGCGACGAGCCGGATTCCTCCCAGAGCCCTCCTCCGGTCTCGTCGCTGCTTGAGGTCAAGCGGCTGCGCTGCGGCGCAGTCGCTTGGTTCTGGATGGGGGCGTCCCACGTTCTTGGGCGTCGCCGGACTACATCCAAGACGGAACGAAGATGAATGTTATCGCACAATGATTGGGAGCCACCCTTGATTCCAGTTGTCCGCAGGCGATGGCGTGTCTGCCACGAAGCAGAGCATCCCCGAACAAAGCGCCAATCCACTGGAATCCACATGCCCAGCGACCGGCTGGCCAAATGCTGCAAGAAGTGTCATATCGCCTTGTCGGTACTTGCCGCCTGCCACAAGCAATGCGCCGCTGCTGTTGCCCTCCGTCCCAGCAAGAAGTGCGCCAGTCGCAAGCAGGCTGAAGACAAGCACGATGACGAGCACGAAAGCCCTTCCGCCCAGCATGCTCGAACGCCGCAGGTTGTTCTTTCTCGTTTCTGTTTTCATCGGCGCCTCACCTAATTGCACGCTGTAGCAGCCGTACTGCCATTGGAAAGTGGCAGCCAATTGCTGCCGTAATTGTGGACGCAAACCAGGTTGCCGGTTCCAGTGTGCTTGTTTCCCACCGGAACGCTCACTAGGGATGCAGAGACCAGGATTGCTGCTGAATTGGTGGACTCGAAAAGAAAGGCGTCCACCTGCGCAGAGACGCTAAGGACGGAATGCTCGAAACGATTCGTCCCATTCTGAGTCGCCTGGATGGCGCGATGGTCCCCCGAAACCACACTGTTGCGGAAACTGGCAGCGCTCTCCTGCAAAACGACGCCAATCCCGCCCACGCCTTGTCCCTGGAACTTCGACCCTTCAACGACCGGCTGCGGAAATCCGCCGGCGTCGTTGCGAACCAGCATTCCCAGATTGAGTGCATTACCAGGGGTTGCCGCACCGGAGGCTTGAAAGGCGCTGTTTTGCACCAGGGGCGCGGCGTCACTCAGCATGAGAGCAACGTGTACCAATCCGCCAGCGCCGTCGACGCGCACCGTGACATTCTCGATCACCGTGCTCGCAGTCACTGCCTCACTCTCTGCATAGATACCTGTCGTGTACTGTCCGGCTCCCTTATTCTGAACCGTCAGGTTGCTGATGCGAGATGCCTGATGGAGACGGACCGCCGCCCCTCCCAGATAGTCGAAGTTGCCACCACTGATGTTCGTCTCAATCGTTGTGATCGCCTGCCCGGAACCCTGCAGATGCACATGCGACGGGATATCCAGACGGCTTGCTTCCGAGTAGATGCCTGGAGCGACCCAAACGAGCCACGGATTGTCGGCGCCGGGGGAGTCAACACTCGTCAACGCTTCTGCAATTGATGCATAGTCGCCGCCACTCTTCGCCACAATGATGACATTCTGCCAGGGCGCTCCCGCGGCGAGTGGCGCACTCAATGCCTCCAGCGCAACAGTCGCCGTGTTGGCGACGACCGCTGAGATTGCGCTCTGCGCGTGCTGCGCCAGATTCGCTTCCAGCGCCGTAGTCGCCGACATGGCATGAGTCGCCTCCAGCGCAACTGTCGCCGTGTTGGCGACGACCGCTGAGATCGCACTCTGCGCGTGTTGCGCCAGATTCG
>CAZYHO010000831.1:0-1657 GCA_964647495.1 uncultured Akkermansia sp.
GCCCCGTGCCCCGTGCCCCTGCCTAACTCCGCGCCGCGCGGCGATTCAGCCTGCGTTCGAAGTGCGGGAAAAGCCGCCGGGTGACGCACGCGCGCGCGGCATCCAGGCCGCCGTCGCGGTAGGCGCGTCCGATTTCGGCCTCGACGGCCGTCGGGGATCCGAGGCGGCTGAGGAATTGATTGGAGGTCAGCTCGGCGAAGAGGGATGCTTCGATCCGCCCTTCGTGCTCGAGGAGCCATTCGCGCACGACCAGGGCGAGCACGGCGTCGCCGATCCATGCGTCCTCGCGCTCCCGCAGGATCGCCGCACTTCGGGATGGAGAACGCGCCATGCGGTCAGTTGAGGGACGGATCTTCCGGCATCCTGGCGAGCAGGCCGTAGTGAGGCCCCATCGAGCGCAGCAGGTCTTCCCAGAGCCGTTCCGGCTGGGCCATGGCGACGACTTCCGGGGCCGGTTTGCGCGTGATCCACGCGCGCTGCCGCAGCTCGTTTTCCAACTGCCCTTCCGCCCAGCCTGAGTATCCGACGAATGCGCGCACCTCGCCGCCGTCCTGCCGCAAGTTCCGCGCGTCCTCGACCGAAAGGTGGGTCGTGAAAACCAGCCGCCGCGCCGCCTCGTCCCACGCCAGCACGGCGAACGTGAGCCGCTCGGGGCTGACCGGTCCGCCGTGGAAAATCGGCACTTCGGCGAGCGGGCGGAAAGACGGATCTTTCAGCAGGTCGCCCACGTTTTTCCCCATCGGCCGGTTCAGCACATAGCCGTGCGCGCCGTGATCAGCGTCGTGGTCGGTCAGGAGGAGCACGGTGCGCGCGAAGTCAGGATCACGCAGCGAAGGGTCCGCGAGGATCAATGCGCCGCGCAGATTGACCGGTCCGGGGTCGTCAAATTCATCCGTCACATCGAAAGAATACGGTTTTCGTGCCGCATTGTCACCGCCAGATTCATGATTGCCGCAGGACCCATGCCGCTCGCCTATTTGTTCAGCCGATATCCCGTGGTGTCACAGACGTTCTGTGACTCCGAGATGCTGGCGTTGGAGGCACGCGGCAGGGAGCTGGTGGTCGCTTCGCTGAATCCGCCGCCGACCAGCTTCCGCCACGAGCGGCTGAGCGATCTGCGGGCCGAAGTGCTCTACCCGCCGCCGGCCTCGGTGGTCAAGGCGGCCGCGCCGCCACCCGCGCTGGCGGCGCTGGCCGCCGAGCACGAGGCCCGCTACGGCCCGGGCTTCAAGGCCGGCATCCGCGCGCGCAATGCCGCGTGGCTGGCGCCGCGACTGGCGCGCCGCGGGGTGCGTCATGTGCATGTTCATTTCGCCAACAGGGCGACGCATACCGCGCTTTTTCTGAAGAAAGCGGGATTCACGTTCAGCTTCACCGCCCACGCCCAGGATTACATGGTGGATCTGGGCAGCGACGACCTCTTGCGCGAACTGGCGCGCGAAGCGGAATTCGTCGTGGCCGTCAGCGACTTCAGCCGGGACGACTTGCGCCGCCGCTGCCCGGATCGCGCGTCCGTCATCCACCGCGTGTACAACGGCCTGAATCCCGACGATTTTGCGGCGACCGCCCCGCGCGCGTCCGGCCCGCTGCGGCTTGTGAGCGTCGGCCGGCTGATCGAGTTCAAAGGATTTCATCACCTTGTCGAGGCCGCCGGCCA
>CAZYHO010000832.1:0-1639 GCA_964647495.1 uncultured Akkermansia sp.
GCGCCGTGTACATCGAGAAGCTCGTGGAGAACCCGCATCACATCGAGATCCAGGTGATGGGGGACGGGAAAGGGCGCGCCTATGCGCTGGGCGAGCGCGACTGTTCGCTGCAGCGGCGCAACCAGAAGATCATCGAGGAATGCCCGTCACCGTTCCTCAGCGAGAAGCTGCGCAAGCGGATGCTGGCGGCCACGGTGAAGCTCTGTGAGGAAATCGGCTACCAGAATGCCGGGACCATCGAGTACCTCGTCGATTCGAAGGGGGAGAACTTTTATTTCATGGAGATGAACACGCGGATCCAGGTCGAGCATCCGGTGACGGAGGAGGTGTACGGGCTCGACCTCATCAAGGAGCAGATCCGCATCGCGGCGGGGGAGGAAGTATCCCCGCATCTCAAGAAAGCGACGCCCCGCGGGCACGCGATCGAGTGCCGCATCAACGCGGAGGACCCGTACAACGACTTTGCGCCGAGCCCCGGTCGCATCCGGAATTTCTACGCCCCGGGCGGGCGGGGCGTGCGCATCGACAGCCACATCTACACCGGCTACGAGGTGCCGCCCTACTACGATTCGATGATCGCAAAACTCATCGTGCGCGGCAACGACCGGCAGATCGCCATCGCCCGCATGCGCCGCGCCCTCGACGAATTCCTAGTCGAAGGCATCAAAACGACCATCCCGCTACAGAAAGCGATCATCGACAATTCGACCTTCAAGTCCGGGAAGTATCACATCGGCTGGGTCGAGCACTTCCTGGCCAGCCAGTTGAAGCCGCAGTGAGCAGGGGGTGGGCGCCTGCGGCTCCCGTCCCTCTCGTCCTTCCCGTCCTTCTCGTCCCTTGCGTCCCTCGCACCGCCTCCCCGCCGTCTATTTCATGAGTTCCTGGATTTTCGGAGCGATGGCGGCGGCCCAGATGTCGTAGCCTTTGGGGCTGAGGTGCAGGGAGTCCGGCATGACGTCCTTGGGGGCGGTGCCGTCCTCGTTGAGGAACTTGGCGCCGACGTCGAGGAAATGCACGTGCTCGCCGTCGGCGGCGTCCTTGAAGAGGGCGGTGGCTTCGGCGACTTGTTTGCGGAGCGGGCCATCCGGTTTTTCGTCGCGCGGGAAGATGCCGAGGAGGAGGATCTTGGCGGACGGGATTTTGGCGCGGAGCGTCGAAACGATCGCCTTCACACCATCGGCGGTCTGCTGGGGGTTCGATGAACTGTGGCCGATGTTGTTCGTGCCGATCATGATGACGATCACCTTCGGCGTGAGGCCGACGAGTTCGCCGTTGGCGAGGCGCCAGAGGACATGCTCGGTGCGGTCACCGCTGAATCCGAAGTTGGCCGCCTTGAGCGGGGCAAAGTGCTTGTCCCAGGCCGGCTGCCCGTCCCATCCCTGCGTGATCGAATCACCGAGAAACGCGACATCCACACCGCCCGCCTTGGTGATCTCGACGCACTTGGCGTGGCGCTCGGTCCACCAGCCTTCATCGTCCCGCGGCACCGGGGTGGTGGCGACATGGGCGGGCGTTTCCGCGACGGCGGCCGTGGCAAACAGCAGGCAGGCGGCAAGTTGGAGCGATGGATTCATAGGCGGCAGGTCACTGCAAGCGCAAGAAGTATGGAGCCGCGCCGCCGTGTCAATGGCCGACCGCG
>CAZYHO010000833.1:0-1628 GCA_964647495.1 uncultured Akkermansia sp.
TTGCCGCCGGCCGCTCCCTCGCCTGCGCCCGCCTCCCCGCAAGCACAGGCGCCCGCGCCCCCGCCGCCCCCGCCGCTCGACCCCCAGCGGCTGCAAGACGCGGTGCAGCGCCTCGCGATGGACCCCGCGCACCCGGTGACCGCGCGATGCACCGCCCTCCAGATCGCCGCGCAGCGCGGCTGGCGCGACGTCCTTCCCGAAGCCAGGCGCATCCTCGCCACCGCCGCGCCACCGCCTCAGCTCGCCGCCTCCGCGGCCGCTCTTGTCGGCGCCCTCGGCGATCTGGAGACCGACGGCCCGGGCCTCCGGCGCGGCCTCGAATCCACCGACCTGCGCATCGCCACCTCCACCCAAGCCGCCCTCGCGCGGCTCGAACTCAAATCCGCCAACGCCTTCTAACCTCTCAACCGCCCCATCCCTCATGAACGCCTCATCGCTGAACGCAGCCCCCCTGCCTCATCGGAAATCCGCCACACTCCGCCCGCGGCGCGCCGGCGTTCCCGTCTCCCTGTCCGCCTCGTTCCTCGCCTTCCTCGCCTTCCTCGCCTTCATCGGCGCTTGGGTATCCCCCGGTCCGCTCCAGGCACAGACAATCAATTATTACCATATTCAGTATTTCCAGGAACCCCCTGACTCCAGGCGCGACATCAGCGGCATCGTGTGGGTGACCCCCACGACATGGCCGAATCCGCCCAGCCCGGGTATTTCCATCTCCCCCGATCTCCAGCGCCCGCCCATCTGGGGAGACACCGGCACATGGACGGGATCTCATACCGGAAGCCGCGGCTGGGTGACCTCCACCCAGGGATACACCGGCGGCGAAGACATAAGCGAAACCACCGCCGCGGCCGGCAGTGCGGGATGCGATACGTGCGTCACATGTGACACCCCTGGCCCCGATCCCAAGATCCTCACATTGGACGGTGACCCCACAGGTGTCGATGGCGTGGTCACCCACGATCGACCGCCCGGCTGGGCCGGAAGCGCCGGTGGAGCTGGAGGAGGGGGCGGCGGCGGGACTGGCGGCGCACTGGGCAAGTTCGGGCCGAACGCCGAGAGCGCGGTCAATATCCCCATCAACCTCGGCCGCAGCAACAACCCCAACGGTACCCTCGCCCCGGTCATGCAGGCCCAGATCATTTTCCGGGGGGGCGATCTGGATACCGATGCCGCCTCGATCAAGAACATGAAGTCGCCCGCCGACACCGGCGGCGATCTGCGCTGGCACACCTATGGCGACCATGTCTGCGTGCGCCAGTGGCTGGGCAACGGATGCCTGGCCGATGTCCAGCCCATCAATATAGATAATCTCGACGCGGGCACACGGATCCGCCTCTACACCTACGCCACCACGCCGTCCGTCGCCTCCGGCCTCTACAGCACCGCCGGCCTCACCGAATTCCGCCGCGTCGATATCTACCGCTCCACCGCCGCGGGTGTCCAGCTCATTGTCGAGAATTGGGAAAGCGGCATCATCACGCGCGACTGGACGTACACGCGGACCGAATCCGCTCCCGACTACCATTGGTCGCTTGCCGAACGCGTCCGCATCGACGGCACCCTCAAGAAAGTCCGCGAGCAGCTCGTCGTACAGAATGGCGGCGCCACCGTGCGCACTCACCTGGAAC
>CAZYHO010000834.1:0-1618 GCA_964647495.1 uncultured Akkermansia sp.
GGACGGTGAGCGTTTACACCGGTCCTTCGGCGGACGGCTACGCGGATTGCCGCGTGTATGGCGCGAACGACGAAGCGGCCAGCACGGTGTTTCCTTCCTTCAAGTTCAGGCTGGCGGATTGCGTGAAGTGAATCGCCCGGCGACAAGGAGGCGGCGCCGGACGAAGAGCGCGCGACGGGTCGTCCCGCCTGGGCCGCCACAGGACGGCCGACAATTGACCGGAACCGAATCCGCGTGAGCCCGTGATCTGGTCTCGGCGCAGCGCTTCTCGTCATCGGCCGGACCCAACGCCTTCGCGCATCAGGCTGCCTGTTCCTGATGAAGCCAGGATTCCGAACGCAAGCGTCCGTTGAACAGCTACCTTGAGCTTGCCAATGATCGGGGCGGCACATTCGCACTTGGCGGCGGTGGAATTTCCGATACCGGGCAGGAGAATGTGGAAACGACTGTTTGAGGAGAACGGAGGCTGGCTGGTCGGCATGGGCATCGCCTCGGTGGTCATGTTTGTGGCCTCGCTGGTGCTTATCCCGGTGCTGGTGATCCGCATGCGGGCCGACTACTTCGTGGTCGAGCGGCGCCCTGTGCCGGCGATCAACGGGATTCATCCGGCCCTCCGGTGGTCGCTGCTCATCCTCAAGAATTGCCTGGGCCTTCTGCTGCTCGCCCTCGGCATCTCGATGCTGGTCGGCCCGGGGCAGGGGGTGATCACGATTCTGCTGGCGCTTTCGCTGCTGAATTTCCCGGGCAAGCGGCGTCTGGAAATCAGGTTGTTGCGGTTGCCCGGGCTGCTTCCGGCGATCAACCGGTTGCGGCGGCGGGCGGGCCGGGATCCGGTGCTCCTGCCGGGTGTCCGGGCCGACTGAAGCGGCTTGCGCTGCGTTTTGCCATCCGCCACCATCACCATTCCGATCTCCGATGCGCCAAATCACCACTGTCCACACCGGTCTGCAAAAGATCGCCGTGTGGGCCGATGACGTGGGCGGGCCGGCGTGGCAGACCGAATTCCGCGTGGCGGGCGCGGTGCACGCCTGGTGGCAGCGCGACAGGTTCCTGACCGGTCTCGCCTGGGACAATCTCTGCGCGGCCTGCCTGCTGCGGCCGGGCGGCCCGCCGCGATCGGTCCTGATGCTCGGGCTGGCGGGTGGCACGAGCTTGCGCGCCCTCAAATGGCTGGTGCCCGGCGTGCGCCTGACGGCGGTCGATTTCGACGCGGGAATCGTCGATCTGGCGCGGCGGCACATGGACCTGGAGTGGCTGCGGGCGGACATCCGGATCGGGGACGCCTATGATTTTGTGCGGCGCTATCGCGGGCCGGGATTCGACGTGGTGGTGGACGACGTTTACCAGGCGCTCGAGCACGATGTGTCGCGGCCGGGCGCCTGGTCGGCGGAAACCGCGGCGCACCTCCGGCGGTTGGTGGCGCCGGGCGGGCTGCTGGTGGCGAATCTGGTCACGGGATCCGGGCACCGCGCCTTGCAGAGCGATTTCCGCCGGTATTTCCGCAGCGCCTGGCCGGAAGTGCGCAGCGTGACCACGCCGTTCGGCATGAACGAGGCGCTGGTGGGTGGCCAGGCGGTGCTCGCCGGCAGGGCGCTGGCGCGGTGGCTCCCGGCCTGGC
>CAZYHO010000835.1:0-1614 GCA_964647495.1 uncultured Akkermansia sp.
TTTTCTGGCAAGGCCGGCGTGCGGGCAAAATTGCCCAAGGCGCCGTCGGGGGGGGGCCTCATGCTTGTTCGCGGTTCATGGTGCACGGTTCATGGGGCATGGGGCATGAGGCATGGGGCATGAGGCATGAGGCATGAGGCATGGGGCATGAGGCATGGGGCGTGGAGCATGAGGCACGGGGCGTGGTTCAGTCGCCGGAGTTTTTTTGGGGGCCGCAGCCGGCTGCGTGCGTGGCGCCACGCTTCATGGGCGGATCTCGACGATCACGGCGGTAGTGTTGTCGCGTCCGGACTCGGCCACCGATTCCTCGACGAGAGCAGCGGCAACCGGATCCGGAGCCGAGAGCCGGTCGTTCAGCGCGTGCTCCCAGAATCCATCGATGAGGCCGTCGGTGCAGAGGAGGAAGCGGTCGCCGGGTTCGCAACTGACGGCGCCGATCTGCGGATCGATGAACTGGTGCCCGGCCCCGAGCGCCTTGCTGAGCAGGTTGCGGCGCGGGTGTGTGCGCTCCTCGCGTTCGTTGATTTTCCCCTGGCGGCGCAGCCAGCCGACGTGGGTGTCGTCGTGCGAAAGCTGCCGCAGCCCGCCGCCGGCCCACGGTCGGTAGTAGAGGCGGGAATCGCCGATGTGGGCGAAGTAGAGCCAGTCCGGTTTGATCCAGGCGAGCGTCAGGGTGGCGCCCATGCCGCGGCATTCGTCGTAACTGGCGCCAAGGCGGCTGACCTCGGCGTGTGTGCGCGCAAAGACTTCGGCCAGGATGTCGCCGAAACCGGCCGCCAGCCCGGCCGCCCCCTGCCGAAAACTGGGCGGGAGCAGGCGCGTGATCTGATCGACGGCGATGCGGCTGGCGAATTCCCCGGATTTCGCGCCGCCCATGCCGTCACTCACGGCAAAGAGATAATCACCGACGGCCAGCGAGCCGTCGCCGTACTTGCCGAGCCGGCGCACACCCTCGGCGTCGAACGTCAGCGCCAGGAAGGCGTCCTCGTTGTTCGGGCGCACGCGGCCGACGTGCGTCTGCGCCGACCAGCGCAGCGAGCCGGCGGGATGGGTCTCAAGCCTCGGGTCGGCCGCTCTCTGGGACATCGGGGGCATCGTCACCGAGGATGGTGGCGAGTTCAAAGTCAATCAGGCAGAATCGCCCGTCGGCCGCGCGGTAGGTGACGTTGCGCATGTAGGGGTCGTCGTGGCGGACGCCGTAGCGTTCGAGTTCCGCGAAGAGATCCTTGAGCTTCGTTTCGCTCAACTGCGTGACGCGCTGCCCGCAGTTGGTGGTGGTCATTTTCAGGCCGGTGGGATCCGCCTCGATGAGCCGCGGCACGAACGGGCAGCCCTTTTCCTCGAGGTGGCGCAGCACGCGCACCTCGTTGGCGAAGCGCTTCTCCGCATCCGGCCCGCGGAATATCTTGTACACGCGCCCATCGTATCCGAGCCGTACGGTGGCGCGTTGCGTGTCTTTCACTTCTTGCATTGCATTGCCTTTGGATTCAGGAGCCTGTACCCCGCCCGCCCCCGCGGCAACCCTGAACCTGCAAGCTGCCCGAGAGGTCATTGGTCATTGAATACTGCTCACTCACGCCGACTGCGCTCCCTATGTTCCTGCGGTGGATCCAC
>CAZYHO010000836.1:0-1609 GCA_964647495.1 uncultured Akkermansia sp.
ACTCAACAGCATCGTGCAACTCGCCGGCGGGGGCCAGTGAAGGCGATGAATAGCGGGCAATCACGGCGCCACCCACGCCGCGATCGCCCCCACATGGATTGCAATTCACTTGATTAATGGTTGATTTGCATCCATTTTGTGGTTGATTTCCACCCATTTCAATCGACCTTCCCACTATGATCTCTCGCCATCTCGTGTCTCGGCTCACCGAAGCGCTGGAGGACACTCCCGTCGTTTTCATCCAAGGGCCGCGCCAGTCGGGCAAAACTACTTTGGCCACCGCCCTCCCTCCGTCCTTCGCCCATGCCGCCTACCGCACTTTCGACGATTCGGCTGCGCTGGCAGCCGCCGAATACGATCCAGCCGGTTTCATTGCCGAATTGCCGGACTTCTCGGTGCTCGACGAGGTGCAGCGCGTTCCTTCCATTTTCCTGGCCATCAAGCGCAGCGTGGACAAGGACCGCCGGCCTGGCCGCTTTCTTCTGACCGGTTCCGCCAATGCGCTGCTGCTGCCGCAGATCGCCGACGCACTGGCGGGACGGATGGAGGTGCTGCCGCTCTGGCCTTTTTCGCAGGGGGAAATCGAAGGGAGGTTCGAAGGATTCATCGACCGTTGCTTTTCCGACGATTTTCCATCGGGGGTTTTCCACGGGAGCGATTGGTCCATGCTTGTGCCCCGTCTTGTCTCGGGTGGTTATCCGGAAGCTCTCGCCCGCAAGACCCACCGCCGGCGCAGCGCCTGGTTCAGTTCCTACACCACCACGGTGCTGGAACGCGACGTGCGCAACATCGCCAATATCCAAGGCTTGCGGGAACTGCCGCGTCTGTTGAAATTCATCGCCGCCAGGCCAATGAACTTGCTGAATATAACCTCCTTGGCCCGCGATGCCGGCAACATGCCGTTGACCACCATGCAGCGCTACTGGGCCATGCTGGAAAAAGTGTTTTTGGTGCAGACTTTGCCCGCCTGGAGCGGGAACCTCACCTTGCGCCTCAGCAAATCTCCCAAAGTGCTGTTGAACGACACCGGATTGCTGTGTCACCTTCTCGGATTGAGCGCCGACCGCTTGTTGGCAGACGAACTCATGAACGGCGCGGTGCTGGAGAACTTCGTCGCCATGGAATTGATCAAACAATCCGCCTGGAGCCTGACGCAACCACAGATTTTTCACTACCGCACCCAGCAGCAGCAAGAAGTGGACCTTGTGCTGGAAGACAACCGGGGCCGCCTGGTCGGCATCGAAGTCAAAAAGTCAGCGAGTCCCTCCAGCCAGGACTTCAAAGGTCTGCGCCACCTGGCTGCCGCGACTGGCAGGAAATTCCTCCGCGGCGTCCTGTTTTACACCGGTGCTCAGACCGTGGGGTTCGGTGAACGTCTCCACGCCGTCCCGGTTTCCGCTCTTTGGCAGATGCCGTCGCAGGATTGATCCAGTCGGAGGTCAGAGGTCAGAGGTCGGAGGTCGGAAGGTCGCGTCCCACCCCACAGCCAGTCGCAATGGTGTGGCGCACCACCGCCTGGAGCGGTTTTGTGCTGCCGTTCAGTTCCGGGCGACTGGTGTGGCGCCTTCGGCGAAGCTGTAGAGGTAGGTTTGGGTGGACACGAGCAGGG
>CAZYHO010000837.1:0-1609 GCA_964647495.1 uncultured Akkermansia sp.
CAGTCTCCGCCAGGTCAATTCAAAAATAGGAAAATCTAGGACTGACCCCGTTCACGGGGACCGGGCCGACTTCCTCGACCGGCTCGGCAAGGTTTGCGGCAGCCACGGCTGGCGGATCCATGCCTGGGTGCTCATGGGGAACCATTTTCATTTCCTCGTCGAGACCCCGGAAGCGAACCTCGTCACCGGGATGAAGACCCTGCTCGGCGGCTTCAGCCAGTCATGGAACCGCCGCCGCAAGCGCCGCGGCCACGTCTTCCAGGGACGCTACAAGTCGGTGCCGGTCAGCGGCGAGGAATGTGACGCCTGGTATTTCCGCATCGTGGCCGACTACATCCACCTCAACCCCGCCCGCGCCGGATTGGCCGGAGGCGAGCGGGGAAAGCTGGCCGGCTACCGCTGGAGCAGCCTGCGCGGCTACGCCGGCGGGAAATGCCCTCCATGGCAGCAGCATGACCGGGTGCTGCGGGCATTCGAATTGTCGCGGGATGGCCGGGGTCTCCGGGCCTATCTCGCCTGGCTGGAGGCAAGGGCTGGCGAAGGCGGGAAGATCACTCCCGAGGCGACGAAAGCGCTCAAGCGCGGCTGGTGCCTCGGGCCGGAGACCTTCCGCGACCGTCTGCTGGGCCTGCTCGACCGGGCGAAGGGCATCCGCAGCAAGGGCAGCCAAGCGGGAGAGCCGCTGCGCGAACACGGGGAGGCCGAAGCGGAGCGCCTGCTGCAAACGGCGTTGCCGGCCATGGACCTCCCCGTGGGGAAAGAAGCGCTCGGGGGATTGAAGAAGGCCGATCCGCGCAAGGCGGCGGTGTCGATCCTGCTGCGGAAGAGGACGGCGGTGTCCAACGGCTGGATCGCGGAGCGTCTGGCGATGGGCCACGCGAGCACGGTGAGCCGGGCGGCGAAAGACGGGGCGGACCATGCCTCGACGCTGAAGAATCTGGAAAAGGCCCTGAATGCTGTCTAACAAATTCAAAATTCAAGGACCCCTTTCCCGTTTACCGCCTAAGTGCAGGATGAAGCTTTGAAAGCTCATTGGGTCTCAAAAAAATCTGTCGTCCCGAGGCAACGACCGCTTCAATCTGTTCGAGTTCATGCTGACCAAGGGGAATAATTTTCACTTCAATATTTTCCACCTTAAATCCTTCAGGAGTATTATCCAAATTATTAATATAAGGGACAGAATCACTCTTGGAAACCTTTGGCAGGAATTTGCACAACTCGGAAATTGACCGAAAACGATGTGCATTTCCCCCATTTGCACTTGAGTAAGGAACTATCAAGAAAAATTCCTTTCCAGCGGCAGATCGAGCTACAACACAACCAGGTCGATAGATTGGCATTGGCACATTTTCAGCATGGATACCAGATAACATCAAAAAATATAGGAAAAACTTCATCATGGCGAATCGTTATTTTTCGGATTTAACACAAACATACCCGCAATGCTCATACCCCGGCATCGTCTGTTTGCTGGGATCCTCTAATTTAGGACCGAAATTTTCTTTCTTTGGATCATTCCATGCAGTGTCAGTCGCTGGTCCGTTGCCAGGTTTTCGTCGCCATCCTGAATCACCGATCCGATCCGAATTGCACTGATACTTGTCAACAT
>CAZYHO010000838.1:0-1604 GCA_964647495.1 uncultured Akkermansia sp.
CACGCACCGCGCGGACGGGCAAAATCGGGGACGGCAAGATCTTCGTCACCTCGGTAGCCGATTTGCGGCGCATCCGGACCGGCGAAACCGGACCAGCGGCATTGGAGTGAGCACCGGTGGCGAAGCAGAGGTGGCGCGGATCGGAGGTGTTCGGTGCGAGCGCGAATGAGGCATTGGCGGCTATGGGGACAGTCCTTCTATGGCCGGGACTCCGGGGCGATGGGAAAATCGGCGGCATGCCATGGGGGCAGACCGAAGGCGGTGGCGATGGTGCTGAATTCGGCGATTTCGGCTTCGGTGAAGAGCAGGCCGCCGGCGCGGGCGGTGGCCTGGGCGGCCTCGGCTTCCGGCTGGCCGGGCAGCGTGCAGGCCTGGTTTCCGTGGCCGCAGATGTCGGCGAGGACGGCCTTGATGTTGGCGGCCTGGTCGCGGCCGGCGGCGAAGGCGCCGGCGTTGAGGGCGTCCGGGTGGATAACCTGGAAGTAGAACGCGCAGGTTCGTTTTTCGCCTTCGGGCACGGGGCGGCTGCGCAGGGTTGGCAGACTGCCGCCGATGAAGGCGGCGAGCAGTTCATTGATGAGCGACAAGCCATATCCTTTGTGCGCTCCGAAAGGGAGAAGCGCGGCGACGCGATCCGGATCGGTGGTCGGATGGCCGCCGGCGTCGACCGCGGCGTCGGGCGGCAGCGGCCTGCCTTCGCGTTTGAACTGCTGGACGCGTCCCATGGCGACCGTGCTGGTGGCCCAGTCGATGACGATCGGAAATCCGAGCGCCTGGGTGGTCGGGAATCCCCAGGAGTGCGGATTGGTGCCCAGCGTGGGGAACCTTCCTTTGAATGGAACAACTTCGGCGAGGGCCGCGGTGCAGTTGGTGTAGGCGATGTAGCCGCGACGCGCCGCCTCCATGACGTAGCCGCCGCCCCACAGGTAATGGAACGCGTTGTCCACGCTCACCTGGCCGATGCCGAAAGTGTCGGCAAGCCGCATGGCCTCGTCCATGGCGGCGAAAGCGGTCGACGGGCCCAGTTTGCGCCCGGCGTCCCAGATGCGGCTCGCGGCAAATTTCGCCGGCGGTGTGACGTCGCGGATTTCGGCGCCGGGCACGCACCCGCCGGCCTTCGAACCGAAGTGGTCGTCGAGGTGGAGCGCCTTGATTGCGTTGTGCGTCCGGATGCCGTGAGTGGCCGCCAATTCGCAGAAACGCGCGGCGTCGGCAGCCTCGGCTTCGGTGAACCCACGCCCGAGGTAGGCGGCATGGACAAGATCGTTGTGACGGGGGATGGGGACGACGTGCATAGGGGGACAAGAGACACCGCGATCGCAGGCGCAAGCGCTCTTCCGCGGAAACCGGTCGGGGGGCAGTCGAGCCCGGAGACAGGTGCACAGTGCGCGATTTCGTCATCATCTGGCTTTGATGATTCCCGCAACATCCATGATTGCCATTGCCGCCGGCAGGGATCGAAAAGTGGGTGTCCGCCTGTTCCGTCGGGCGACGGCGGAAGGGATGTCGGCGGCCTGACTCCGCGTGGCGCGATCAACGGACGAACTGTTTGACCTGGCTGATGCGGTAGTAGTAGTAGCTGTCGAGGGGGGTGTAATCGGCGC
>CAZYHO010000839.1:0-1599 GCA_964647495.1 uncultured Akkermansia sp.
TCCACCGCGCGCCGCAGGTCGGCGGCCGCCTGGGGGTCATCCAATGCCCATTCGGCTGCCTGCTGCAATTGTCTGGCCCGCGTCGTGCGGAGTTTGTTCAGCGTGAGGCCGCTGACCAGGATCGTGATCGCGAGGGTGGCGGCGGCGAGCCTAAACGTGCCGATCACGAGACACGCGGCAGTCGCGGCGAGCGCGACAAGGGCGATTCTGGCGCCCGGCCCCCAGATTTCACTCCACGTCAAAGTGAGATCACCGATGGGGGAAGGAGACAGGAGCAGCGGACGCCCGATAAGGCGCCAGCTTGCGGCGATCAATGCAAGCGCCACGAGCCGCGCGACCCAGTAACGCCTCCACCATGGTTTCTTTCCGTGACTATTTTCCATATTGACGGCGGTTCAGAGCGATGAGTATCACTAAATAGCAGCCGGCGATCCAACCGCCAAGAACGATCAGCGGAGGGATGGCGGGTGTCGCATCGCGAAACAGGTGACTGTACGGATAATGGGGTGAGACGTCGCTGCGTCTTTTGACAGTGCTGGGCTTGGTGCCCTCGTCTATTTCTATCGAGCGGGCACCCAGGCGATCAACGAGCAATGTCAGATTCTGCCATGCCGTGTTGTGAGGGGACATCTTTTCGTAGGTTTCACGCCCTGACTCTCCCGTGCGCATATCCGTCCATGACACTTCCTCGTCCCCATTCGGCGCACGCTCCTTCGTCATGAAATTCGGTATTCTCGTCTGGTTGGTCAGCAGGGGCACGCGCTGCCCGTAAATATGGCTGACTTCCATGAGTTTCTCCGCGGCGAAGCTCGGCATCAGCGAGCTGAATGCGCGCACCGCGCGGGACATTTCGGGAAGGGTGACGACAAAGCCGCCAAGCAGGATTTGCGGGATGAGTATCAACGGCACCCAGAGCACCGCCTGTGTGCCGCTCTGCGCCAGCGCGGAAATCATCAGTCCAAGGCCGACACCGGCCAAGGCGGCCAGCAGCAATGCCGCCACCCTCAGCCCAAGGCATGTGGCCAGCACATGGGCGACGTGAAGACCGGGGCTCGGAACTTCCGTGCCGAGTGGCTGACCCGTCCGCATTGCCTGGACGGGTCCGATGGGCACTCTCTCACTGCCGGAATCCAGAAGATTCATATCCAGCGAGAAATGCCTGGCCGTCCACCAGGCAAATGATTCGAACCATGTCGGATTCAGGGGCTCGGGAGCGGAAATATACGCGGTACGACGATACACGGTACGACGCGATTCTTCCTCTTCATCTTCGTCCATCGGAACCGGCTCCGCATAATCGCCCTCTGGCATGTCAGTGTCCCGTGACTCGACAGGAGCACCGGTGGATGCCTCACGCTCTCGCAGAGCCTCCACGAATTTCGTCCTGTCAATCTCCACCGGATGGGCGAGCGAGGCGGCGGTTGTAAGGCTCGCGAGGAGGAGGCACGCCTGGATGGCGGTAATGCCGAAGAGGAAGAGAAACTTGCTCTGGATGTAGCAGTTCAGGCCGAGACCGGAGACGCGCTCACGGCGGAGGATGGGCAGTTCACCGACGATTTGCTGGGCGGCGTTGCTGCATCCGAACCACATGGTGGCGAT
>CAZYHO010000840.1:0-1594 GCA_964647495.1 uncultured Akkermansia sp.
GGCGGTCTCAACCGGTCGTCGCAACATGGCCAGTTTCGGCATTCTCGAAGACCGCGTCCAGTGCCTCCGCTGGGGTTCTCCACCCAAGGGTTTTCCGAGGACGCCCGTTGAGTGCAGCCGCAACCGCTTCGATGTCATCGGGACCGTGCAGGCTGAGATCGGTGCCCTTCGGAAAGTATTGGCGCAGTAGTCCGTTGGTGTTCTCATTCGTGCCGCGCTGCCACGGGCTGTGAGGATCGCAGAAGTAGACCGGCAGATCAGCGGCGACGGTCAGTTCGGCATGACGGGCCATCTCGGCCCCCTGGTCCCAGGACAGGGACCGACGAAGATGGCGGGGCAGATGAACGATGCTACGGAGGATGGCATCGCGCACGGCCTCCGCACCGTGACCCGCAAGAGGCGGTCCGTTCTTCACGCGCGGCGCCTCACCCTGCCCGGGCATCCGCGGAAGGTGCAGCAGCAGCGTGAAGCGCGTCTGCCGCTCGACCAGCGTGCCGATGGCGGAGCGGTTGAGGCCGATGATCAGATCCCCTTCCCAGTGCCCCGGAACAGCACGATCCGCAGCTTCGGCAGGGCGCTCGCTGATCATGATCTCGGATGTCACGAAGGATTTTCCCCGGCCGGCGGTCCGGGCGCGGGGCACACGCAACGCCCGACCGGTGCGCAGGCACGCCGTCAGCTCGCGGCGCAAAGCGCCACGCCCCTGGATGTAGAGAGCCTGGTAGATAGCCTCGTGACTGATCCGCATGGTCTCGTCTCCGGGAAAGTCGATGCGCAGCCGCCCGGAGATCTGCTCGGGACTCCAGGCCTTGGCCCACCGACGCGGTTGCCGCCGCCCATGTCGTCGGCCTTTCCAAGCTGTTGGCGGACCGACAATGACCGAGCCGCCCGGGTGCGAGATAGGGCCTGAGAGCCTGTCCTGCACATACTGCCGCAAAGCCGCGTTCGTCGCCAGCTTCGCGGCCTTCGGTCGCTCGGCCGAGCGCTCGGAGTGCCACTGGGCCGTGGTCGCACGATAATCAAACCCGCCGGAGCGTGTGGCGGCATTGCGGCGGATCTCCCGCGAGATGGGGGAGGCCGCGCGGCCAAGACGGCGTGCAATCTCACGCAGGCCGATGTTCTGCGCCAAGAGCAGAGCGATCTCTTCGCGCTCTTCCAAGCACAGGTAGCGCCGGGATGGCGACGGCGCGGATGAGGCCAAATGTGAAGGGGGCATGCCGCCAGCCTCTCGAAACCACCGTGTTCCGACCGGCTGCGAGATACCGGTCTCGACGGCAGCGTCCTCGCTGGAGAGACCCAAGGCAATCAGGGACCAGAAACGGCGCCGCTCCGATTGTCGCGCCACTCCTGGCCGCCCCGGTGAGCGCAATTTGCGCCTCGTTGATCGTTCGGATTTTCGTTTGCCCGTCGTCATCGCAACCTCCATCAGCAGGGTGTTGCGACGACCGGTTGAGACCGCCTAGCGATCCGCGGTCGGAATGGTGAACCAGCCCCGGCCCAGGGTTGCGAGCCACCAGAGCACGGCGCAGGGCTTCGACCGGGAGGTCACGCTTCAGACGATCACTCGTGGCCCGACCGACGACGCGCCGCGAGA
>CAZYHO010000841.1:0-1567 GCA_964647495.1 uncultured Akkermansia sp.
CCGGGCCGTTGGCCCTGCGGCAGGAGTGGGGACAGACACCCTTGTGCGATCCTCACCCGCGAATCGTTCAACCAAGGTGAGCATCACGGCTCCGCTATCGCTCCGCGTGAGGCTAACCAGTTTTTTCGCACACGCCTTTGCCGCTGCAAGGCGCGGGACGCTCGATGGACGGGGGCGACGCCCCGTCCGGCGGGCAAGATGCGCCGCCAACCCGAATCGCCTGGCGCAATCCCTCAGCGCAACTCCTCGGGCACGAGAGCGACAATCCTCTTGATCTCGTCCGCGGCTTTCTTGTCGGCGATGAGCAGCGCGTCGGCGGTCTGGATCACGATGAGGTCATTCACGCCGAGCAGGGCGATCCGGCCCGGCTGGCTCGAGTAAACGATATTGCCGTGCGCGCGGAGCGGGGTCACCGCTCCTTTGACGGCATTGCGGTCGGCATCGGTCGGCAGGTACTTCGCCAGACTGAGCCAGGATCCCACGTCGTCCCAGTCGAACGTGGCCTCGATGTTCAGCACGCGGGAGGCGCGCTCGAGCAGGGCGTAGTCGATGGAAATCTTCGGCATGCGGCCGAATTGCGCGCGCAGCGTGCCGGGCAGGTCGCGGCTTGTGCGCAGTTCGTTGACGAACCGGGCCAGGGCCGGCTGGCAGCGCGTGAGTTCGGTGAAGACGGTCGGCACGCTCCAGACGAACATGCCGGCGTTCCAGACGAAGTTGCCGGTGCGCAGAAAATCCTCGGCCAGTTCCGGATTCGGCTTCTCCCGAAAGCGGACGACCTCGAAAGCGGCCGAGCCGTCGGCGAGCCCGTGAATGTGCGCGCGCTCGCCGCGCTCGATGTAGCCGTAGCCGGGACAGGCCCATGTCGGCTTGATCCCGATCGTCACCAGAGCGGACGTGGCGCGCGCGGTGTGGAAGGCTCCGGTGAGCACCGAGCGGAAGGCGTCCACATTCTTGATCAAATGGTCCGCGGGCAGCACGGCCATGACCGCATCCGGATCGCGCGCCGCCACCCAGCCGATGCCCAGGGCGACGGCGGGCGCGGTGTCGCGTTTCTCGGGCTCGGCCAGAATGTTTTCGGGTGGATGGTCCGGCAATGCGGCCCGGACCTGGTTCTCCTGATCGATATTTGTCAGGATGAGGATGTTTTCCTTCGGCACCAGACCGACGACACGCGCCACCGCCTGTTCGAGCAGGCTGGTGTCGTCGAAGATCCGGAGCAGTTGTTTGGGTGCGGCTTGGCGGCTGAGTGGCCAGAATCGGGTGCCACTGCCTCCAGCGAGTATGACGGCGTAAGATTGGGATGCCATGGTTCGGCGGAGTGTCTGAGGAAAGGGACATAGTCGTCTCGCCGTCCAACGCAACGCATGATGCGCCCAAATCGCCGAATCGCCGCCGGAATCCCCCGATTTCCTGTTTTCCGTGGCCGCCCTCGCGCCATGGTGGCGGTCCGTGTTCACAGGAATCATCGAAGCCGCCGCGCCGGTCGCCGCCATCGAGGCCACGCCCTCCGGTGGCCGCCTCGTCCTGCGCGACGTGCCTTTCGCCGCCGGCCTGCACGTCGGTGAAA
>CAZYHO010000842.1:0-1544 GCA_964647495.1 uncultured Akkermansia sp.
TGGCGTGCGCCCTGGTTTTCGAAAAACCGGCCACGATCACCTGGAACGAAAAACCGCTGCAGCTTTCGGCGGAGCAGCGGTTCTCCTGGTTTGTCCGGCAGGACGCCGAACGCCGGCTCACCGGCCGGATCGAAAAGATGACTGCCTCCGACCTGGTCTGGGTGGTCTGCGCGCCGGTCCCTGAATCCGAACTGGAGTGGGCGCTGAAGAAGATGCGCCTGCGCCAGAACAACTGGGGCGAGGCCTATTCCATGATCAAGTACGACATGGAAAAGGCAGTGAACGGAACAAGCAAGTACGACGCCTACACATTCGCCGAGATTCTCGAGAAGGGAGGCATCTGCGCGGACCAGGCATACTTTGCCACGAATACCGCGCGCGCGTTGGGCATTCCCGCCGCCGTCATTTCCGGGGATGGCGCCCGCGGCCCGCACGCCTGGTTTCGCTGGCTGGACCGCGACGGCGAATGGCGCATGAGCGGCCGCTTCGACGGCTACTCGCTGGGAGACACGCATCATGCGCAGACCGGGCGCGGCCTCTCCGAGGAATGGTTCGTCCGGAGAAGCGGACGCAAAGCCGCCGATCCGCAGGCGGTCGCCCAGGCGTATCATAGGCTCTGGCTCGGCCGCGTGCTCGAAGTGGCCGGTGACATGGGACGCGCCGGCCATCTCTTTGACCTGGCGGCCGCCGCCAACCGCGAGTTGCCGCAGATCGCCGAATCCAGGCTGAAGCACTGGCTGGCGTACCGGGCGGGCGCGCCGGTGGATGAGTGGCGCGACCTGGTCGCCGGCGTAAAAAAGGAATTCCGCGCCGATTCGCGGCTGATGGCGCTGGTGCAGCGCGCCGAGGCCGAGATGATCTTTCCGCGACAGGACAACAAAGCCGTCATCGCCGACCTCCGCCGCGACGTGCGCCAGATGGAAAAAGAAGCGGCCCGCAACGGCGCCCCTCCCAAAGACGAGGACGTGGCCCGCACTTACGCGCGCCAGGCCGAGTCACTCAAGCAGGCCGGAAACATCGAGGGCATCCACTCGCTCTATCGGCGCGCGCTCGACGACCGCGCCAACGCGGCCACATTCAAGGCGCTCGCACACGAGTACTTCGGTGTGCTCGACGGCCACCCGGAGGCCCGGCAGAAGGCATGCCGCGAACTGGAACGCGCCTGGAAACGGCACGTCGACACGGGAGGCGACTACTTCGACATCGGCAGCCAGAACTCCGCGCTCGAAGTCATCATCGCGTCCTACCGCACCGTCGGCGACACGGAACGAGCCGATCGCCTCCAGAAAGAACTCGACCGCCGCCAGGGGAAAGCCGAGCGCCGGGCTCTGTGAAGACTCAGGGACGCGGCCATAAAAGATTCGTCAACCGACGCTGATTTTCTGGAGCCCGATGGCAACGCGGCATGATCTGGTTCTCGGGTAGGGCGGCGCGTCCCGCCCGCCGTATCCGGCGTCTCGCCGGATACATCGCGCGTCTCGCGCCGTGTGCGCGCACACGTTTGCCGCTACACGGAGCGGGACGCTCGATGGACGGGGCGCGAC
>CAZYHO010000843.1:0-1544 GCA_964647495.1 uncultured Akkermansia sp.
CCCAAACTGCTCGCGGAACAGCGTCTTGAAACTGTTTTCCGCCGGCGGCGCGGCGTCCTCATTGTCGAGATGCGGCGGCAGTGACTCCCACCAGGCGTCGTAGGCGGCGCGCAGGCGGGCGAGGACCTCGGGGTGGGCGTCGATCGTATTGGTCGTCTGGGCGGGGTCGGCGTGGAGGTCGTACAATTCAGCATCATTGACGAGAGCGAAGCGGGCGTCGCGGATCGAGCACCCAGTGTGCTTGAACAGGGCAAACTCCCCGCGCGGCCACCGCCCGACGTGTGTGACCAGCGTGCGATCCTCCCAAGGCGTCTGGGGATCGCGCAGCAGTGGCCAGAGCGAGCGCCCCTCCACCTGGCGGCGGACCTCGGCGGTCAACGGGATCCGCGCCACCTCGGCCAGTGTGGGCAGGATATCGATGTGGGCGGTGAGTGCGGTCACGTCGCGGCCGCCCTCGAATGCGGCCGGCCACCGCCAGAGCGACGGCACCCGCGTGCCGCCCTGGTACGGTGTATTCTTGGAACCGCGCCGGCCGCCATTTTCGATCTGCACACCCACCGTGCCGCCATTGTCGGTGAGGAAAATGACGAGCGTGTCGCGCGTCAGGCCCCACGCCTCCAGCCGTTGCAGCAGGCGCCCGAAGTTCTCGTCGATATTCTCGATCATCCCGTAAAACCTGGCCGCCTTCTCCTCGACGCGTCCGCGATACCGGTCCGCATAGGTTTCAGGCACATCGAGCGGCGCATGCGCGGCGTTCGGCGTGATGAGGGCGAAAAACGGGCCTTTCTCGCGCACCGCGGCCATCCACTCCAGTGCCTTGCTGAAAAAGACATCCGTGCAATAACCCTTCGTCTTCACGAAAGTCCCGTTGTGCAGGATCGCCGGATCGAAATACGTGTTGCCCGGCGCGTCCCCGCAGCTCCCCGGATACGACTGCCCGATCCCGCCCGCGCCGTGGATGAAAAACTCGTCGAACCCCCGCCGGTCCGGCCAGCGATCCGGCTCGTCCCCCAGATGCCACTTGCCGAAAATCCCCGTCGCATACCCGCCGCCGCGCAGGACATCCGCCAGCGTGATCGCTTTCAGCGTCAAGCGTTCGCGTTCCTGAATGGTGTGTGTCACGCCATTCTTGAATTCGTGCCGGCCGGTCATGAGCGCGGCCCGTGTCGGCGCACAGGTCGGACTGACATGAAAGTCCGTGAATCGCACGCTCTCCTTCCAGAATCCATCGACCGCCGGCGTGCGCGCCACCGGATTCCCGTGGCACCCGAAATCGCCCCAGCCCACGTCGTCCGGCATCACCACAATCACGTTCGGGCGAGACGACGGAAGCTCTCCCGCCGCACGCCCCGCGCCCGCCGAAAACGCCCACACCACACCCGCTGCCCCAAGCCCCAGGAAAATCGCACGTCTCATCCCCGCATCATGCCGGGTTCCGCCGCCACGCCGCAATCGATTTCGGCGGCCTGCGAGAGCGCCCCGATCATGAGCCAGCTTGAAAGGCCGTGGTTTCCCGCGGAGCGCCGCACCTGGGAGCGCCGCAG
>CAZYHO010000844.1:0-1542 GCA_964647495.1 uncultured Akkermansia sp.
GCCTCGTCACCGAAACCTACCACGTCGAAGGCCCGGCCATGATCTTCTTCACCACAACCTCCATCGAGATCGACGAAGAACTTGCCAACCGCTGCCTCACTCTGACCGTGGACGAATCCCGCGAGCAAACCCGGCGCATCCACGAGCTTCAACGCGAAGAGGAAACCATCGAAGGCCACCTGCACCAGCGCCGCGCCGCCCTGATCCGCCGCACCCACCAGAACGCACAGCGCTTGCTCGCCGCGCTGCCGGTCCACAATCCCTTCGCCCGCCGCCTCACCTTCCCCGACGAAAACACCCGCCTGCGCCGCGACCAGAAGAAATACCTCACGCTCATCCGCGCCATTGCCCTGCTGCACCAGCACCAGCGGCCGCGCCGCACGGTGGAAGGCGTCGAGCACGTCGAAGTCACCGTGGAGGACATCGCCACCGCCAACCGCCTCGCCGGGGAAATCCTCGGCCGCTCGCTCGATGAAATGCCCCCTCAAACCCGCCGCTTCCTCGATCTGCTTTGGGCGATGGTCGAAGCCGCGTGCGGGGAACGCCAGATCGAGCCGAAGCATTACCGCTTCACCCAGCGCGAAGCCCGCGCCGCCACCGGCTGGAGTCCGCCGCAGGTCAAGCGCCACATGCAGCGGCTGTGCGAACTCGAATACGTCATCGTCCATCGCGGCGGACGCGGGCAGGGCTTCGTTTACGAACTCGTCTATCAGGGCGAGGGCGGCGACGGCGTGAAGTTCCTTCCCGGCCTCATCGACGCCGCAAAGCTCAATGCCAGTGCGGCCCGCACCTACGACGAGAACCGGGACGGGCAAAACGGCGACCGGGACGCCCCCGGCACACCCCCGGAACCCCCGCGGGATGCCCGTGGCACACCCGCCTTGAACGGCTCCGAAGCCAGCAAAACCAAGTCTTCCGGCGCGTCCCGCGCCGCGAAGGTCAAAAACACGCAACCGGAGGGCCGCGCGCACCGCGCCGCGTCGTAATCGTATGCCAAGGAAAGGCGACCACACTCCCCGCGATCCGCTCGGCGATCCGAACGACCCCCACGGCTGGCACGCTCTCACAGAAGCGTTCTGCGAATGGATGGGCGTGCGCAACTACAGCCCGCGCACCATCCACGGCCGCAGAACCTACCTTCGTTACTTCGTCGAATGGGCGCAGGAACGCGGCTTGCATCGTCCGATGGAAGTCACCAAGGCGATCCTCGAACGCTACCAGCGCCACCTGTTCCACCACCGCAAGCGCGACGGCTTGCCCATGTCCGCCCGCTCCATGCACGCCCGGCTCGTTCCCGTCCGGGCGTTCTTCAAATGGGCCGCCCGGCAAAACCGCATCCTCTACAACCCCGCTTCCGAGATCGACCTGCCGCGCATGGAAAAGCGCCTGCCCAAGCACATCCTCAACGCCGGGGAAGTCGAAACCATCATGGCCCAATGCCCGCTGTCCGATCCGCTCGGCATCCGCGACCGCGCCATGCTGGAGACGTTTTACAGCACCGGGATGAGGCGTTCCGAACTGGCGGGCCTCCACGTCCACGAC
>CAZYHO010000845.1:0-1537 GCA_964647495.1 uncultured Akkermansia sp.
TTGGGTCCACCCAGGCGCTCTCGAGGGCGCGCTCCAGCGGGAAAGCGTGGTCCACAAGGACGAATCCCGCGATGGCCGATGACGTAGGTATCAGTGCCGTCATAGAAAGGGTTCTCATGCCGAAAAATGGGGGCCTCGCGTGGTCGGATGAGCGGGAGGGGGCTTGAGGTGCACGGCGTGCCATGGGAATGCCGAGAACCCGTGGAGGGACAGTCAGATTCTCGATGCCGGCGCCGTCGGCCTGAACGTCGCCTCCCTCCTCGCCGCTTCCGGCATCGGAACCGGAAGTTACCCGCGCTTTTCCACAAGAGAGCACCGGACGCCCGCGTTGCGGCCGCTGTTCGGAGCCTATGCGTCCATCGTCCTCGAAGATGCGCGGCGCCAGGAAACGCTCGCCCGCCTCGCGGAGGTGGCCATCGGCCGCATGGCCCGCGTCGGCGCCCTCATGTCGTTCCACGACCGCGCCAGCGAAGTCGCGCGCCTCAATGCCTGCGCCCACACCCACCCGCTCGCCGTGCATCCGTGGACCGCGGAAGTGGTCGGTGAGGCGCTGCGGCTTGCCACCGAATCGTCCGGGGCCTTCGAATTCGTCGGGCCGCCGCAGGGCAGTGACTGGTTTCCCTCCCCCACCCTTCCCTCGTATCGCGACCTCGAGCTTCTGCCCACCGGCCGGATCCGGTTTCGGCGGCCGGTCACGGTAAACCTCGATGCGGTGGCCCGCGGGTTCGCCGTCGACAAGGCGATCGAATATCTCCGTGAATCCGCCGTTGCGTATGCCCGCATCGAGGTCGGCGGAGAGTTGCGCGTCATTGGTGTGCCCGCGCATCAGGACGGGTTTTTCCACCTGCGCGACCCCCGTTCCAAGGGAACCCGGTTCATCGCGTTCCCCATGCCGGCGCCCGCGGTGGCCACGGCCGTCCCGTTTCTCCGGAAAGGCCACCGCGACCTCCGGCGACTCGATCCATTTCGTCATCCGGTCAACGGCCGTCCCCTGCGCTCGAACATCAGCCTCTCGATCTTCGCCGGAAACTGCCTGGCCGCCGACGCGCTCCTCCGCGCCGCCTGGTGCGCCACCCAGGAGCAATGGCTGCAATGGCTGGCGCGCGAACACGCCGCCGCGGCCTTGCTCACCGCCAAAGGCGAAGTCGTCATGTTCGCCGCGTAAAGGACTCGGCCAAGAGTAAATCGCCAATAGCTCAAGATGTGTTGAGAATTGGCAAAGGACTCAAAAGGACTTTCCCATGCGATTTGGCAGTTCTCGGGCAGGGTGGTGCATCTTGCCCGCCGGACGGCGGCGTCTCGCCGAATACTGTTCACAGAAGGAAGCAAAGAGAGCGAAGAGGAAACGCATGGATCAGCCTTTGCTTCCTTCGTTGGCTTCTGTGAAAAATTCTTAAGTGAACTGCGCCCCGTCCATCGAGCGTCCCGCTCCTTGCAGCGGAAAACGTGTGCGCGACACGGCGCGAGACGGCGCGAGACGCGCGATGTATCCGGCGAGACGCCGGATACCTGGAGTTTGTACATTTTGAGCGGCGGC
>CAZYHO010000846.1:0-1529 GCA_964647495.1 uncultured Akkermansia sp.
TTTTCTTCTGCATGTGGAGGCCGGGGCTGCACCCGGAGGGCGACCCTAGGAAATGGCCCGGCATTTGGCAACGTGGATTGATGACAGTTTGATTGAGTCCTCTTAGATTTACGCATTCCTCAGGTGATTGCCGGGCCGCCTTGCGCGTGGGCGTGCCGGACGGTACGCTCGGCCCCATGAAGCGACGCGCCTTTGCCACAGGATCCGCGATGGCCGGGCTGGGCTGGGCCGCCGCGGCCGCCCGTGCCGGGCAGGACGAGTCGCTCGACCGCGCGCTGGACGAGGTGGCGCCAGGACTGAAGAAATGGGCGGTGGTGTGCGAGGTCAGGCGCGGCCGGGATGGACCGCCCGCCTTTGTCTGGACGGACTATCGCGGGACCGGATCGGCGGCCGACTTCTGGCCGGCGAGCACCATCAAGGTGTATGCGGTGGTGGCGGCTCTGGAACTGCTGGCCGAGCGCGGGTTTCCGCTCGATACGGTGGTGAGTTTCGAGCATCGCGAGCCGGACGGGCGATGGGTGCTCGATTGCGCGAGAAGCATGCGCGAAATGCTCAGCGAGAATTTCCGGCGATCGTCCAACGAAGACTACACGCTGCTGCTGCGCATGGTGGGGATTGACCGCCTGAACACGAGGTTTCTCGTGCCGGAGCGCGGGTTCGAGCGCTCGGCTCTGATGCGCGGGTACGTGCTCGGCCGTCCATGGAGCTACATGCGCGCCGAACCTCAGCGCATCCGGCTTCGCAGCGCCGACGGCGTCATGTCCGAAACACACGAACACACATGGAGCGGCCGGTCATACTCCGAGGAGCGCGGCGCCACCGTCATCGACGCCAAAACCGGCAACGTCACGACACCCCGCGATCTCGTCGAATGCCTGCGCCGCATCCTTTACCACGAGGACTTGCCGGCTGCGGAACGCTACCGCCTCACCACCGAACAGCTCGACTTCCTCCGCTTCGGCGGCGCGGGATTGACCGGGCTCGAAACGCGCAACGAGGCCTCGGGGCCGTCGGCCTGGACCGGCGCCGCCGAATCCGTTTTTCCCAAGGCCCGCTTCTTCCACAAATGCGGCGTCATCTCGGACTTCGCCCTGGAATTGGCCGCCGTCGACGACACCGCCAACGACGGCCCCGCCTACCTGATGGCGCCCGTGATCAATGCCGGATCGGAAACACGCCCGGTCAATGGCCAAACACTCATCGGCCAGATGTCCCTGAAAATTGCGGAGTGGGTGCGAGCGCGGTGAGGTGGTTCGTGGTTCGTGGTTCGTGGTTCACGGGGCAAGGTATTGATCCACCTTCGGTGGTGCGCGGTCGGCGGCAGCGGCTCCGCTCGCAGCGTCGAACCGTGCACCATGAACCCCTGCACCGTGCACCCCCTGCACCGTGCACCCTCAAGAGACCGGTGGTCGCCTAGGACGGCGCCTTTTCGGCCGGCTTGGTGGTGTCCGCTTCGGTCTTGTCCGAGTTGTCCGGCTTGAGGAACATCCGGCCTTCCTTGTAATTGATGACGGCGTCGAGTTCGCGCA
>CAZYHO010000847.1:0-1520 GCA_964647495.1 uncultured Akkermansia sp.
TAACCGATGAGGATGAAGGCGGTGTGTTCGAGAATCGGGAACCGCTGGATCAGCGGCAGGCAGATGCCGGCGACCAACCGCAGCGTGAGGATGCCGATGAATACACCGGTGCACACGACCCAGAATTCATCGCTCAATGCCACGGCGGCCACCACGTTGTCCACGCTCAGGCTCAGGTCCATGATTTCGATGGAAAGCACCGTCATCCAGAAGCCGCGGCCGGCCAGGCTGACGGCGGATTTGCCCGCGCCCTCGTGCTCGACTCGGCGGTGCTCGGTGAAGTGGCGGCACATCAGGTAAATGAGGTATGCGGCGCCGCCGATCTTGAGCCATGGATTGGCGATGATGTACGAGGCGAAAAGGAGGGCGAGCCCGCGGAACGCATAGGCCCCGATGATCCCCCAGCGCAGCGCCTGGACTTTCTGCCGGCCGGGCAGGTGGTTGGCCATGGCGGCGATGCCGAGCGCATTGTCCACACTGAGCAAGCCCTCGATGATGATGAGGGAGAGGATGATGGGCAGAGCGTTGAGGATCTCGACCCCGGTCGGCCATGACCAGGCGAGGAGCGGTTCGGTGAACTCCATAAGTGCTGCTTGTCGGTAGAAACAGTCCGCACGACTGGCAACAGGTTTTTGGGTGGGCGCTCCCTATTCGCGCCCGGTGAGGGGGATCCCGCCGCCGCACTCCGCGTTCAGTTTTCGAGAAAGAGGTACTCCTCGGCGGCACAGTTCAGGGCACGCCGCGCCTCCGGAAATACTTCCGAGAGATCGTGCAGGACCGGCGCCAGGCCGCGGCGCCGCGCCTGCGGATGACCGGCCGCCGTCCGGTAGCTCTGCGCGCCAAAGGTTTCGTAAAAATCGAGTGGCGGCGCGCCGCGCCGCTCGCAGCGCGTGTCGAGATGCGCCGGAAACAGGCCGGTCAGCACCAGAAAGTGATCGCCGGCCGCCTTCCACCACGCAAATACCTCGCCGCCCTGCGGGCCGCCCGCCCGCGTCGCCGCGGAGGCACGCTCGAGGTAATCGGACGCGTAATCCGGCAGGTGGTCGTCCCCGTCCGGTGTGCGCGGCGGCTTGACCCGGGCCGCCAGCACCGCGGCCACATACCGCGTCACGCCGGCCGAATGCATGCCGCTCCGCCCAAAGACATGCCGCACCACCACCAGAAAATACAGGGTGGGTGAAATTCCGAGCAGTGCCGGCGACTCCACCACCGCGCGCCGCACCGCCGGCAGCTCAAGTATCGCCATCAAGGACTCCTCGTCCTCCATCAGCCGCCGAATCGAGTCGGATCGGCCACTCTGTTCCAATACCTCGCACAAAAACGCCACATCACGGGGAGACAGCATGCCAGGCGATGATGGAACTTCATTTTCCATATGGCAATTATAAGCAGCCGCCGCGCCAAGGGGAAGAATTATTGGTTCGTGGTTCGTGGTTCGTGGTTCGTGGTTCGTGGTTCGTGGTTCGTGGTTCATGGTTCATGGTTCATGGTTCATGGTTCATGGTTCATGGTTCATGGTT
>CAZYHO010000848.1:0-1520 GCA_964647495.1 uncultured Akkermansia sp.
AATCCGCGTGGCGGCTGGGCAAAAGCCGTCCATCGTGGGCGCCGCATGTCCCCCCAACCCGAACTCAGTGATCCGGCCCTTGTGCGCGATGTGTTCACGCGTCTCAAGGCGGAGATAGGACGCGCCATCGCCGGGCAGGACGGAGTGGTCAATACTCTGCTGCTCAGTCTGTTTTGCCACGGTCACTGCCTGCTCGTCGGCGTGCCCGGGCTGGCGAAAACGCTCCTAGTGCGCTCGATGGCCCAGGCGCTCGGGCTGCCGTTCAGCCGCATTCAATTCACGCCTGACCTCATGCCGGGTGACATCCTCGGGTCGGAAATCCTCCGCGAGCAGGCAGGCCGCATCGAGTTCGAGTTCCAGTCAGGCCCGGTTTTCACCAGCCTGCTGCTCGCCGACGAAATCAACCGCACCCCGCCCAAGACGCAGTCGGCCCTGCTCGAGGCGATGCAGGAACGCCGCGTGACCATCGCCCGCCAAACCCGCGACCTGCCCGAACCGTTCCTCGTCGTCGCCACCCAAAATCCCATCGAGCACGAGGGCACCTACCCGCTCCCCGAAGCGCAGCTCGACCGCTTCATGTTCTCGATCCATGTCGGCTACCCGGGCCGCGACGTGGAGGCTGAAATCGTGCGCCGCACCACCCAGGGCGCGCCACCCGAACTCAAACCGGTCGTCAGTCGCGAGGAGGTACTCGCCGTCGCGGAAATCGTGCGCGCCGTGCCGGTCGCCGACCACGTGCTTCACTACGCCGTCGATCTGGCCGGGGCCACACGCCCGGGCCAGCCGGGCGCCGCGCCCACCGCCACCGCCTACATCGAATGGGGCGCCGGCCCGCGCGCCTCGCAGTACCTCATCCTCGGCGCCAAGGCGCTCGCCCTCATGCTGGGCCGCAGCGCGCCCGAAACCTCCGACGTCCGCGCCGTGGCCACATGCGTGCTCGCCCACCGCATCGTCCCGAACTACCGCGCCACCGGCGAAGGCAAACGCCCCCTCGCCCTCATCGAGGCCCTCCTCAACGAAGTCCCGGAACCAAAATACTGACCGCCTGCCGGTTGGCGGCCGGAGGTCAGAGATCAGAGGTCGGAGATCAGGGCAACATGGTTGCGCACTTGGCTCCGCGTTGCCGCCTCGCGGCGGGACTCCAACTCAACGGTTTCCGCACAAACCCGTTGCCGCATGAGGATCGGGGGTGGCCCGACGAATCGGCTGGTTTTTTCCGGGGAATGGGCTATGGAGGGAGGGTCGCCGTGCGTTCGGTTTCTGGCCGCGCATGACCGGATCGCCGTCCATTTCCGAAACCCGCACCCGTGTTCCCGCCATGACGCCGAAATCACTGAAATCACTGAAATCCATCGTATTGCCCGCCATCCTGACGATGGCCGGAGCCGGATTGGGAGGGTGGGCGACATGGGCCTGGACGCGGCCGGCCGCCGCGCAGGCGGAAGCGGCCGCCGCCGAAACCGCGGCGTCAAACGCGCTGGTGAAGAGCCTGCAGGATGAGCTGGCCGCCGCGCGCGCTG
>CAZYHO010000849.1:0-1516 GCA_964647495.1 uncultured Akkermansia sp.
GCCGGCCGCCGCAGACGACTTGATCGACCGGGTTGCCGCCGGGTTCGTGGGCGAGTTCGCGTTCGTCGCGGTGGCGGAGCAGGATCAGGTCGGCGCGTTGGCCGGGGGCGAGGGTGCCGCGGTCGCGCAGGCCTAACAGGGTGGCGGGGTTGACGGTGGCTGCGGCGATGGCCTGGGCCGGGGTGAGCCCGCAGAAACGCACGGCCAGCGCGATGGCCAGCGGCATGGAATGGGTGGGCGCGGTGCCCGGATTGCAGTTCGTTGCCAAGGCCACGGCACCGCCCATGGCGACAAAGTCCCCGGCGCGGGCGTAGCGGCGGTCGGTGTGGAAACCGGTGGCCGGCAGGATCACGCCGAACGTTTCAGACTTCGCTAGGGCGGCGAGTCCGGCGTCGGTCGAGGCTTCGAGGTGATCGACGCTGCGCGCGCCGAGCCGCACGGCGGCTTCGGTCATGCCGAGGGCGTTGAACTGATCGGCATGGACGCGCAGCGGATGGTGCACGCGGGCGGCCTCGAACAAGCGGATACAGGCGTCCAGCGGCCACGCGCCATCCTCGCAGAAGGCGTCCACGGCGATGCCGGGAAACTCGCGCGCCACGGCGGGCAGCATTTCCCCGATCACCATGCGGACATATTCCTCAGGGTCGCCTTCCAGCGCATGACCTAACAACGCGGTGGCGATCACCGTGCCGGGATCGGCGGCCGCGGCACGGCGGATGGCGCGCAGCATCTTCAGCTCGGCTTCCGTGTTCAGCCCGTAGCCACTTTTCACCTCCACGGTGGTCGTGCCCTCGCGCCGCATCAGGTCGAGCCGGTTAGTTAGATTGGCGGCGAGCTCGTCCTCGGTGGCGGAGCGCACGGCGCGAACCGAGGCATGGATGCCGCCGCCGCGTTTCAGGATGTCCAGATAGGGCACGCCGGCCAGTTTCATCTCCCATTCATCGAGGCGCGATCCGGCCGAACACGCGTGGGTGTGGCAATCGACAAAGCCCGGCATCAGCACGCGGCCGGCGGCGTCGATTTCGATGGCATCCGCCGGGGCCTCGACCCGCGGACCGACGGCGGCGATGCGTTCGCCGGTGACGAGCAATTCACCTCGCTCGATGATGCCGAGTTCTCCCAGCGCGGGGCCGCGGCGAGGGCGATCGCCGTTAGCCAAGGTGAGAATACGGGCGTTGCGGAAATGGAGATTCATGGGCGCGTGGCGAAGCCGGAGATGAATGTTAGGAAAAGGTGAGCCGCCACTCTCGCGGTACGGCCGTCCGGATCATGGCGGGGATTGAATTCCATCAGGTCGAAGCAACGGACGGCGCGGCTCGCCCCGCAGGCGTGGACCCACGCCTCGGCCTCGCGCACCGGCCAGCCGGACGGATTGGGCGCGCTGACACCGGGGGCCTGGGAGGCATCGAGCACGTCGAGGTCGAAGCTCACGAACAGATCCCGCGCACGGGGCAGCGCGACCTTCGCGCCATCCGGATAGATCCGGCCGCCGTGGCTGCGGAACCATTCGAGGTGG
>CAZYHO010000850.1:0-1515 GCA_964647495.1 uncultured Akkermansia sp.
AGTTCCTCGAAAACATCCGGCACCTGCCGGCTCACTCGGCCCAAGGTCTTGCCAGTCGCGCCGTGCTTCGACGCTGGGTCGCGCTCGACCCCGCCGCCGCTCTGGATTGGACGCTCAAACACGATCGGGATCTCGTCGCCGGCGTCATCGCGGAATGGGCGCGGCTTCTTCCGCCCGCCGACGCGGCTTCCCTGATCGAACGTCTCCCGGCCGACAGGCGGGCCGATGCGGTCGGCAAGCTGTTCGGCGTGCTGGCGACACGGGATCGGGAGGCCGCCATGGCGCTGATCGAGCAGCAGGCGCATGACATGCCGTATGTTCATCTGATGGCTTCCGCAATGACCGCGCTCGCCCGCGAGGATGCGGCATGGCTTCTTGAACGGGCTGACTCACTTCCAGAAAATATCAGGCGGACGGTCCGCGACAGCGCCGTGAGGGCGATGTCCGAAGTCGATCTGGAGGGCGCCGTGGCCTGGGCGCGCAGCCAGCCGGACGCCGGGCGGTTGATCCAGAGCCTGGTGCAATTCACCAAGGATCCATCGGCGATGCTGGGCGCCGTTGCCACGCTGCCTCACACCGAACAGGCGGCATTGGACGGCCACGTATTCTTCCATGGGCGGATCACCGATCCCCATGGTTTCCTCGACACGATTCAGGAACACTGGGACCGGCTCCACGAGCCGGTGCGCCGCGGCATGCTCCAGCAAACAGCGTACGCATTATCGAAGGTGGAGAACCCGGGAGAATTCGCCGATCGTTTGCTCGCGCTCGGTGAGGAGCCGGCACATTCGCTGATTCGCAACCTCGTCTCCCAATGGGCGGCCCGTTCTCCCGAGGACGCACGCGCTTGGGCATCGGCATTGGAAGGCGAAGACCATCGTCGGATAGCGATGCAATCGCTCGAAGCAGTCGCCCGGGCAGACGAGGCAGCCGAGTCGCAATCGATATTCGACCGTTTGATGCGCAAAGCCGGCAGCGAGGACTTGAGCAATGAGTACCGGCTATTGACGTTGTCGAAAGACGAGCGCAGGCAGGTGATCGAGGCCAGCCTCAAGGCAGCCAGGCCGCGTGAAATTGCGGAAGACCCTTTCGGCAGCAGTCCGGAGGCGCCGATCAGCCGGTTTTCCGCTGAAACGGCGCAGTCATTAAGCGCCATGGTCGTCGCCGATTATCATCCCTCATTGCTCGAACCTCTTGCCCGAACCGCCGCGTATTGGGCCAGCGAAAATCCGTCTGCCGCCGCGGCGTGGGCCTCCACGTTGCCGCCTGGCGAAGCGCGTGCCTGGGCCGCCGCGAACGTGCTCCTGTCATCGCGGGTTTTCGACCCGTCGGCCGGGCAGGCACTGCTCGAATCATTGTCCGCCGAGGAGAGAGTTATCGTGGACAAGGCGCTGGGTGAGCCCGGTCGTTAGCATCACGGCTCCGCTCCGCGTGATGCTAACCAATTTCGTTAGCCACAAGGGGGAGGAATGAGCGACGCGGCTAACATAATTCGCCAATTGCCCAAGATGTTTT
>CAZYHO010000851.1:0-1512 GCA_964647495.1 uncultured Akkermansia sp.
ATCTGGATTAGTCTGATCACGCTGACGATCCTCGAGATCGTGCTCGGGGTGGACAACATCATCTTCATTTCGATCCTCGCGGGCAGGCTGCCGGTCGACCAGCAGGCCAAGGCGAGGACACTCGGGCTCACGCTCGCCCTGGTCATGCGCATCTTGCTGCTGTGTTCGATTTTCTGGCTGACGCGAATGACCGCGGACCTCTTCCACGTTTCCGGCCACGGTTTTTCCGGCAAGGATCTTGTTTTGCTTTCCGGCGGCCTTTTTCTCCTCTGGAAAAGCGTGCACGAAATTCACACGAGCCTGGAGGGCGGCCCCCACGACAAATCGAACGCGGCCCGCGCCACCTTCGCGAGCGTGATTGCCCAAATCGTCGTGATCGACATTGTCTTTTCCCTCGACAGCGTGATCACGGCGGTCGGGCTCGCGCAGAAGATCGGCGTCATGGTCGCCGCCGTCATCATTGCCATGGGTGTGATGCTCGCTGCCGCCGGCCCGATCAGCGACTTCGTCAACCGCCACCCGACCATCAAGATGCTCGCGCTTTCGTTCCTCCTGCTCGTGGGCGTGGTGCTTGTGGCCGATGGCCTCGGCCATCACATCAACAAGGGGTACATCTACT
This sequence comes from uncultured Akkermansia sp., assembly GCA_964647495.1. Lineage (GTDB taxonomy): Bacteria > Verrucomicrobiota > Verrucomicrobiia > Verrucomicrobiales > V1-33 > CAJBME01. Next base: position 620 of record CAZYHO010000851.1, read on the forward strand.
TCGCCATGGCGTTCTCCTTCGGCGTGGAAATGCTCAACCTCCGCATGCGCAAACGCAGCCGCGATCCGATCGAGTTGCACAAAGCGGTGTGAGGCGAATCCATGCGGCGCACCTTGCGCCACGGGGGCCGGCGTTCGCCCGCGCGCTTAACCCCCGCACACGGAGTTTGTACGTTTTGCCCAGTTTTCTGGCGGTCAGCCTCGCGCGACCGGACACGTGCGCGAGAGGGTTTGTGCGAGCCAATTTCTTTGCTTTGGAGAACCCGCCCGGGCAGCGCAGCCTCGTACGGGGTGCGCGGACATACCCGCGCTTTCGAACTGGGCGACCTGTCGCCCAGAAACAAAGCGGCGTCATGCCGCGGCGGGCGACAATGGTTCGTAGTCTGTCATCGTGGAGGCCCTCGCCCGCATCGTCTGTGCCGATACCAGCGTGCGCGCTTTCGACAGCGCGGGACGGCCAGACCAGTGCGCGCAATGGAGCCGGATCATGATGATGGGTGGGCAAACCGGTCTGGCGTATGGCGGCACGCTGCGTGTCAATTTCGCCGACTCCGCCTTTGACGCCGATCCTGACGGTGACGGCTGGTCCAACGGCCTCGAATCCGCCCTCGGCGCCGATCCGGAATCCGGCGCTTCCCGACCGGCGGCCGATCTCGTTCCCTACGACAGCGGCGGAGAGGAATATCTCGCTGTGCGCTTCACGCGTCCTGGCGGCGTCCGTGGACTCGCCGATCTCGAGTTCACCGCCGAACGCAGCGACGGGCCCGGCGCGTGGGCCGGCGAAGGCGTCACGATCGAAGTCGGACCGCTCGCCGGGGGTTACTCTTCAGAAACAACGCAGGCGACGCGGAGGCGCGCGAAGAATGTGGCGGGCGCGTCCTCGCTGTCCGGGTT
>CAZYHO010000852.1:0-1502 GCA_964647495.1 uncultured Akkermansia sp.
CACCGCCGTCGGCGACGAGGGCGGTGCTGAGGCCGCGATCGTGGAGCACTTTTTTGAGGGCGTGGAAGACTTCGGCGCCGTAGCGCAGGGCCTCGCGGAAGGTGGGAGCACCCTTCGGCATGATCATGAACTCCTGGAAATCGATGGGAGCGTCCGAATGGGCGCCGCCGTTGATGATGTTCATCATGGGCACAGGCAGCACCTTGGCGTTCGGGCCACCCAGGTACACGTACAGCGGCTGTTCAAGCTGCGCTGCCGCCGCCTTGGCCGTGGCCAGCGAGACGCCGAGAATCGCATTGGCGCCGAGTTTCGCCTTGTTCGCGGTGCCGTCGAGCTGGGCCATGATGTGGTCGATCTGCGCCTGTTGGCACGCGTCATGGCCCTCGAGTTCCGGGGCGATGATGTCGTTCACGGCGGCGACCGCCTTGAGTACGCCCTTGCCGAGATAGCGCTTCTTGTCCCCGTCGCGCAGCTCCCAGGCCTCGTGCTCGCCGGTGCTGGCCCCGGAGGGAACGGCGGCCCGGCCGAGCGCGCCGCCTTCGAGCCGCACATCGACTTCGACGGTGGGGTTGCCGCGCGAATCGACGATCTCGCGCCCGGTGATCTCAAGAATGGTGGTGGGCATGGATGAAATTGGAATTGATGGAGAGCCAGACAAAGCACGCCCGGCGCACCCCGGCAACCACGGAAACCGGTTTCCTGATGGCCCCGCTTCCCCAGCTCTTTCCCGTCCCTTGTGTCCCTTGTGTCGCTTGTGTCCCTTCCCCTGTCCCTCCCGAGCCCTACTCACCCGGCTTCACTTCAAGCCCCAGCTTCTTCAGCTTCGGCCAAATGACGATCCTGCAATACGGATTCCGATCGCCGTTCAGGTTGAAGTAGTTCTGGTGATACGCCTCGGCCGGGTAAAAGACGTCCGCCTTCGTGATTTCGGTCACAATCGGATCCTTGAACTCGGGCTGGTGCTTTTTCTTTGATTCCTCGGCCGTCTTCTTCTGCTCATCGGAGTGGAAAAAGATCGCGCTGCGGTACTGGGTGCCGACATCGTGGCCCTGGCGATTGAGCGTGGTCGGGTCGTGAGACGCCCAGAACACCTCCAGGAGCTTCTCGAAACTCACCACCTTCGGGTTGAACGTGACCTGCACGGCCTCCGCATGGCCGGTGGTGCCGGCGCAGACCTCGTCGTACGTCGGATCCTTGACCTTGCCCCCGATGTACCCGGAAACGACCTTCTCCACCCCCTTGATCCGCTGGAAAACGGCTTCGGTGCACCAGAAGCATCCGTTCGCCAGTGTGGCGGTCTGCTGCGTTTCAGTCATGGGTGGATCGGTCACAGGTGGTCCCGCCGGCTGCTTCGCGCCTTCCGCGCCCACGGGTTCGGCGCTCCAGGCAATCAACGGCACAACTATGGCCGCCAGGACGACAGGAAACAAGAATTTCATAAGACACGAGATGGACGCGCCGGCAAGCACCGGCAAGCGCATCCACCCTACCCGCGCCACGCC
>CAZYHO010000853.1:0-1501 GCA_964647495.1 uncultured Akkermansia sp.
CCCTGCTCGGCGGCCTTGTTCTGCTTGGCCTGGGAAATGATGGTATCGACGGCGATGGTCGTCTTGCCCGTCGAGCGGTCACCGATGATCAGCTCGCGCTGGCCGCGGCCGATCGGGATCATCGCGTCGATGGCCATGATGCCGGTCTGGACGGGCACGGACACCGATTTCCGGGTGATGATGCCGGGCGCGATCTTTTCCACCGGATACTGCGCCTCGCCGACCACCGGGCCCTTGCCGTCCAGCGGCTCGCCCAGCGAGTTGACGACGCGCCCGAGCAGGCTCTTGCCGACCGGCACGGAAAGCAGGCGGCCGGTCGACTTGACCTCGCTGCCGGCCTTGATGTGCTCGGAGGCGCCGAGAAGCACGACGCCGACCTCGGTTTCCTCGAGGTTGAGGGCCAGGCCGTAGAGGCCGCCGCCGAAGTCGATCATCTCGTTGAGCATGACATCCGAAAGGCCCTCGACCTTGGCGGCGCCGTCGCCGATCTCACGGACCACGCCGACGTTGGATGTGGTGACCGACCCTTGCAGGCCGGCGATGGATTGCTGGATTTCTTCGAGGATGTCTGCCATGGCGAAAGAGTGAAAGAGTGTGGAATGCGGGAATGTGCGGGAAATTGGAAATGGCCGCCGGCTTCAGACACCGATGGCGCGGCTCAAGGATTCGAGGCGGGTGCGGATGCTGCCGTCCCAGATCGTGGACCCGAGCTTGATGCGCAGGCCGCTCACGAGATCCGGCGTCACTTTGAACTCGGAGGTGAGGTCGCCGCCGAATTTCGCGGACAACTCGGCGAGCACGCGGCCGCGCGCCTCTTCGTCGAGCGGGTGGGCGCTTTCGACGACGGCGTGGCGTTTCTCGAGTTCGAGGCGCAACAACCGATGGAAGGCGGTCAGGATCTGCACGACGTGGCGCGGCTTTTCCGCCGCGATGCGCCGCGTCAGTTCGCCGGCGCGCGCGGTATCGACGCGACCACCCGGCATCGACCCCTTGAGGAGCAGACGGGCGGCGCGAAGGGCTTCCTTTTTGACTTTCATCTCGGTCGGGGCGCGGGTCGGCGGCGGCAGTCCGGTGGATCCGGTTAGCGGGAAATGTGGGAAATGGCTTCCTGATTGATGCGCGAGTGGTCCTCAGGGCTGAGCACTTTGCCGGTCACCTTGCCGGTGGCATCCACGACGAGGCGGCCGAAGTCGCGCTTGAGGGTGGTGAAGATCTGGTCGCGCTCGATCGTGGCGGCCTCGCGGCCTTTGGCGAGGATGGCGGCGACCTCGGCGGTGGCTTCCTGGCGTTTTTTCTCGGCGGTGGAAGCCGCGGCGTCCTGGGCCTCCTTGATCAGGCGCGCGGCCTGGGCGTTGGCGGAGTCGATCACCTTGTCGGCTTCGCTTTCCGCGTTGGCGAGCTTCTCCTTGCTGAGCGCGAAGTTGGCCTCCGCCTCTTCGATCCGCCGCCGGCGCTCGAGCAGGAGCTGCGTGACCGGACCGAAGGCGAACTTGTTGAGGAC